>JBIPOH010000099.1:0-9758 GCA_044379435.1 Novosphingobium sp. | reverse complement strand
TGCATCCCCGGAAATGCTCCCCCGATTGATCAGTTTTGAAATCTTGCCGTCGGTGCCGCCATTGCCAAAGAGAATGGCACTCGCGGTCAGGCTCGTGATTTCGCCGTAGTTGATAACGCTGTTGTTGGTTCCGGCCAGACTGATCGCTGTGCCTTCGGAGCCAACATGACCGGTCTTGCCGATCACCACCGCATTGGAATTCGCGACTTCGCCGTTGGCCTCGATGATTATGCCGCCGAACGCTCCAAACAGGGTCCCCAGGACATGGACCGTATGCAGTTCGCCGGCGCCTCTGACGGCAACGTTGTTGTCTGAGATGGAACGGATATCGGTGCCGATGTAGAGGTTGTCGATCAAACCCAGGTCGTGCCGGACACCCGTGCCCGTGAAACTGTCAGCGACTTGCAATACCATGTTCGGTGATCCTCGAAAAAACCGCGTAAACGCGCAAAGAGGCGCTGCCACAATCGGGCAGTGCAGGGTTTGGTTCGTGCGATCCGAAGAATGATCCGTCGAGGCAAGGTCACCGCAATGGCTACGACCGTGACCTTGGCAGCGACATCACCAGCTTGTTTTGGCTTTCGTTACGCCACGCTGACGCGAAAGTCAGTACCTAGGTGATATCCGCAGCCGTTATTCCTGAACCGGATTGGTTGTACCGCAGCCGTCTGGTCTGCTTGTGACTTAGGTCACCGGCTCAGGCCGATTTCGCGCAGCCGTTCGTGGAGGTAGTCGTCCGCCGTAATCGGGACCGGATAGCGATCCGGATTTTCCGCGCTCACGCAGCCGGGCAGCGAGGCGATGGCAAAATCGCTGCGCAGATGAAGGAAGAACGGCATCGAATAGCGGCTGTGCGCTGCGCGCGCGCCTTCGGGGTTGCGCACGCGGTGCGTGGTGGAGGGCAGCGCGTGGTTGGTCAGGCGCTGCAGCATGTCGCCGATATTGACCACCAGCGCGCCCGGTGGGGGCGAGGCGGGAATCCAGCGGCCCTCGCGCGTCAGCAGTTCGAGCCCGGCTTCTTCTGCGCCCAGCAGCAGCGTGATGAGATTGATGTCCTCATGCGCCCCGGCGCGGATCGCGTCTCCCGCCGCATCCGTGATGGGCGGATAATGCAGCAGCCGCAGGATCGAATTGCCATCGGCAATGGCGGGGGCAAACCAGTCTGCGTCCAGCCCCAACCACACGGCAATATGCGAAAGGATGCGCGCGCCGATGCGATCAAATTCGGCATAGAGCGCGGTGAAGGTCTCGCGGAAACCCGCAGGCGCATCTGGCCAGACGTTGGCGGGCATCGTTGCGCCAAGGGGGGTGCCGGGGGCAAGTTCGCGCCCCACGTGCCAGAATTCCTTGAGGTCGTGCGCGCTTGCGCCCTTGGCGATCTCGGTGCGGAACGGCGTGTAGCCGCGCTGACCGCCGCCGCCTGCCAGGTGCCAGCGCCGCTTCTGTGCCTCGGGCAAGGCAAAGAAGGCCTGCGTCAGTTCCCAGCCGCGCGCCACTAGCGCCGGATCGAGGCCGTGATCCGCCACCAGCGCAAAGCCGAAGCGCTGGAAGCTTTCTCCCAGTTCCTGCGCCAGATTGCCCGATCGGGCGGCCAGCGAGAGCACGGGGAGGGATTCAGGGTTCATGGCTTGCACGCAGTCCGGTTGCAGGTATGGGCGTTTGCATACTGCCATTCGGGGACTTTGCATGACCAAAATCGCACTTTCCGATCAACTCTGGCTGATGAAATCCGAACCGGACGTCTATGGCTGGGATGATCTGATCGCCGAGGGCGAGGGGACGTGGGACGGCGTGCGCAATCATCTTGCTGCGCGCAATCTGCGCACCATGGCAGTGGGCGATCTGGCGTTCTTCTATCATTCCAACATCGGCAAGGAGATCGTTGGAATCGCCCGGATCAGCGTGGCGGGGCTGACGGATCCGACCGATCCCGAAGGCAAGTGGGCCGCCGTGAAAGTGCAGCCGGTGGCCAAGCTGAAAGCGCCCGTGACGCTTGCCGCGATCAAGGCCAACCCGGGGTTGGCGGAAATGGACCTGCTGCGGCTTTCGCGCCTTTCCGTTTCGGCGGTGCGCGCAGCGGAATGGGGCATCGTGCTGGAAATGGCAGGCGGAACCGCCTGAGGCAGGGGCCATGCCTGTGCCGGATCGGAACAGTCCCGCATTGGCTGCCTATCACTTGATTCGCGGCCTCCCCGCTTGGTAAAGAAAGCGTTACCAGTGGCGGCATGTTCAGACGCCGCGCTCCCAATCCCGAACTTGCGGGGCATCCGTTTCGCCGCACGCTGCCCGCGCATGTGCTGCGCCCGCTGCCGATGCTCGAACCTGAGGTGGAGGCCGCGATGAGGGGGCTTCCGGTGCCCGAAGGCCTGCGTTCGCCGCCCGTCAATCCGAAGCACATAACGCTGCAGGACGTGAAGGATTTCCTCCTCGCCTACTGCGCCTGTTTCCTTGCAGTTTCGGTGTTTATCTTCTGAAGCTTGCGCAGCTTAGAAAGTATGTTCGATCTCGCCCTCGTGGGCGATTTCGGCCTTGTGAAGCACGCGCGCCAGCCATGCCGCAACAAGGCACATGGCCGCGCCCAGCAGCAACTGATCGGCCAGACCGACGCCTGCCGCGCTGAGGCCCACCGCGATCAGCGAGCCGACCACCATCGCGCCAGCATTGACGATGTTGTTCGCCGCAATCGTGCGCGCGGTCTCGGCCTTGTCGACCACGGTTGTCAGGAAGGCATAGAGCGGCACCACGAACATGCCGCCTGAAATGGCGATGCCGAGCAGGCTCAGCAGCAGCGGCACGGCCAGCGGCTGGACCACGAACTGCGGCACATTCAGCAACTCCCCGCCGACCGCCTCGTGCCACATCTTGCACACGACATGGAAGGCGATGATGAAAACCGCCATCACGATCACCGCAGGCGGTCCGAACCGGGCCGATACGGTGCCTTTGAGGAGGTGGTTGATCGAGACCGAGCCGATGGCGACGCCAATCGAGAAGACCACGAGGAACAGGCTGGCCACTTCCTTGCTGGCATAGAGCACGTTCTTGGCCAGCGGTGGGAACTGGATGAATAGCACCGCGCCAATCGTCCAGAAGAAGCTTATCGCCGCAATCGCGAGGAACACGCGGGGGTGCCGCGTGGTCATTCGCACCAGCGTGATCGAGGAGCGGATCACGTTGAAATCGAGCGGGACTGGCTTCATCAGCGAAGGCGCGGGCGGCACGAACTGCGCCGTCAGAAAGCCCAGGCCTGCGGTAATGATGCAGATTACGGCGGCCCATTCCACCGGAATCCAGCCCGCGAAGATCGTCCCCGCCAGAATCGCGATATACGTGCCAGCCTCGACCAGACCAGTGCCAGCCAGCACTTCCTCGGGATGGAGGTGCTGCGGCAGAATCGCGTACTTGATCGGGCCGAAGAAGGTGGAATGCACCCCCATGGCCAGCAAGGCGGCGAGCATCAGCGGAATCGCCACCACCTGTACGGCCATGCCGCGCCACGCCAGGAACAGCCCGGCTGCGCCGACCACCATGATGGCGATTTCGGCTGCCTTGACGATGCGGATGATCCGCGCCTTGTCGCGCATGTCGGCCAATTGGCCCGAAAGCGCGGAAAGCAGGAAGAACGGCAGGATAAAGACCGCCGAGGCAATCGCCGAAAAGCGTGCTTCGGCAGCTTCCGAATTGTACACGGTATAGACCACGTACAAGATCATCGCGTTCTTGAAGAGATTGTCGTTGAACGCGCCGAGAAGCTGCGTTGCGAACAGCGGCAGGAAGCGACGTCTCCGTATGAGCAGCGCAGTGGTTGTCATTCGGGTCAGGCCAGCCTTCGCATACTTGTGGGTTTTCCATAGCGCCCTAGGCGAAGCGGGCAAGGGGGCATGTCCGGCGCAACTTGCGGTTTCTTCGCGCTGCCAACCCGCTTATGGAGATGCGTGATGCTGACCCTTCCCAACCTGCTCACGCTGTCCCGCATTGTCACCGTGCCGCTGCTGGCGGGCCTGCTGTGGTGGCCCGAATGGCACGCAGGCTATGCCATCGGCTTTGCGGTCTATGCGCTGATGGGCGTGACCGACTATTTCGACGGCTACCTCGCCCGCGCGCAGGGCACGGTTTCAAAGCTCGGCGTATTTCTCGATCCGATTGCCGACAAGATCATGGTGGCAGCCGTGATCCTTGTGCTCAGTGCGCAGGGTGTGCTGACCGGGCCTTATGTCGGTGATCTTCACGTGATCGCGGGGCTCATCATCCTGATCCGCGAGATTGCTGTTTCGGGCCTCCGGGAGTTTCTTGGCGGCATTCAGGTCTCGGTTCCCGTGTCAAAGCTCGCCAAGTGGAAGACCACGGCCCAGATGGTTGCGCTGGGTTCGCTGATTCTGGGGCAGGGAGCGCCGGGCTGGACGATGATGATTGGCAGCCTCGAGGCCAATGTGCCGCACACCGTGGGGCTTGTCACACTGTGGACGGCAGCGGTGCTGACAGTGATAACCGGCTGGGATTACCTGAGAGTCGGCCTCAAGCACATGGATTAAGTACTTGATTTAGAAAACAGGTTCAGCACAAGCACTCCGGCCATGATCAGGCCCATGCCCGCAAAAGCCGGCGCATCCAGCTTCTGGCCATGCACCACCCAGGCCAGCGCGGTGATCAGCACGATCCCCACGCCCGACCAGATTGCATAGGCCACGCCCGTCGGGATCTTCTCCAGCGAAAGCGAAAGGCAGAACAGCGCGACGAGGTATCCCGCAAGGCTCAGCGCCAGCGGCAGCGGCCGAGTGAACCCTGCCGATTGCTTGAGCGCGGTCGTTGCGATGACTTCCGCCACGATGGCGATGGCAAGCGCGAGGGTGGGGGGAAGATTCATCCCGCAGCCAGCTCGCCTGCCAGCATCCGGAACTCCTCGGCGCGGGGCGAGTTCTTGCGCCAGACCAGCGCAATTTCGCGGCTGGCGTGTTCGGATTCAAGCGGGCGGGCCACGATCTGGGTGCCTTGGAGGATGCCCGCATTCACCGCCATCTCCGGCAGCATGGTAAGCCCGAGGCCATTGTCGACCATCTGCACCAGCGTATGCAGGCTGGTGCCGATCACGCTGGCGCTGGCGCGCAATTCGGGCCGGTTGCACGCGGCAAGCACGTGGTCCTTGAGGCAGTGGCCGTCTTCCAGCAGCAGCAGCCGCGCTTCGTCGATCAGCGCGGGCGCGATGCTCGCAGGCGGATCGCGCGGGTCGTCCTTCGGGAAGGCGACCAGCAGACGGTCGTGGAACAGGTGCGCCGCCTCGACCTCGCCAGTCGCGAAGGGCAGGGCCAGCAGCACGCAGTCTGCCCGGCCGTGGTGCAGCGATTCGACCGCCGCTGCGCTCGGCTCCTCGCGCAGGAACAGTTTGAGCGAAGGGCGTTCATGACGCAGGCGCGGCAGGATGCGCGGCAGCAGGAACGGTGCAATGGTGGGAATCACGCTCATGCGCAGTTCGCCCGTGAGCGGCGCCCCGTGCGCCTGGACGAGCGCGGACAGTTCCTCGCCCTCGCGCAGCAGGCGGTGCGCCTTGGCTACGACCTGATCGCCCAGTGCAGTGAAGCGCACCACGCGCCTGGTGCGCTCGACCAGCGTGACCCCGAGCAGCGTCTCCAATTCGCGCAGGCCTGCCGAAAGGGTTGATTGTGAAACGAAGCAGGCTTCTGCCGCACGGCCGAAATGGCCATGCTCGTGCAGCGCCACCAGATATTGCAGCTGTTTGAGCGTGGGCAGGTAAGTGGTCATCGCGCTGCTCAGTCGGCGTCCGCGCTGGCGGTTTCATCGCCTGCATCCGGCGGCGTGAACCCGTCCTCGTCGTCTGCCATGGCCAATTCCGCAGGCGCTTCCTCGCCGCTTCCGGCGATGTCGTCGATATGCGCCATCTTCAGCCTGCCCTTCACCACCGCGAACGCCAGCTTGCCTTCGACCAGTTCCAGCGCATCGCGGCCAAACTGTTCGAAACGCCAGCCTTCGAGGATCGGCAGGCCCTTGCGCTGCCCGGCGGCCAGCGCCTCTAGATCATCACTACGTGCCAGCAATCTGGCTGCAATATCAATCTCTCGGCTCCGAATCTTGAGGAGCAACTTGAGGAGATCGGCAACGAGTGCGCCTTCCTTGCCTAGTGGCGCGCCGCGCGGCGCGCGCGGGGGCAGTTCGGCATCGGCGAGGGGGGCGGCATCAGCAATCGCCTGCATGAGGCGGCGGCCGATGTCGTTGTCCTTCCAGCCAGCGGAAAGCCCGCGCACCTTGGCCAGCTCGTGCTGTTCGCGCGGGGGGTGGCTGGCGATATCGGCCAGCGTCTCGTCGCGCATGATCCGGCCGCGCGGGATGTTCTTGTCCATCGCCTCAATCTCGCGCCAGGCGGCAATAGCCTTGAGGCGCCCGAGCACGGCTGGGTTGCGGCTGGGCGCGCGAATCTTTTGCCAAACCACTTGAGGATCGGAGCGGTAGTTCTCGGGATCGGCGAGTTTTTCCATCTCGGCATCGAGCCATTCGCCGCGCCCGGTCTTGATCAGGCGCTTCAGCATGCGCGGGAAAATCTTCGAAAGATGCGTGACATCCCCGATAGCATATTCGATCTGCCGCTCGGTCAGCGGGCGGCGCGACCAGTCGGTAAACCGTGCGCCCTTGTCCACCGAGAAGCCCAGCCAGCTTTCGACAAGATTGGAGTAGCCGATCTGTTCGGATTGGCTGATCGCCATCATCGCGATCTGCGTATCGAAGATCGGGTGCGGGGTCTTGCCCGAAAGGTTGTAGATGATTTCCACATCCTGCCCGCCGGCGTGGAACACCTTGAGCACGTCCTCATTGTTGACGAGCAGTTCGAGCAGCGGCGCAAGGTCGATCCCCGGCGCGAGCGGATCAATCGCTGCGGCTTCCTTGTCATCGGCGATCTGCACGAGGCACAGTTCGGGCCAGAAGGTGTTCTCGCGCATGAATTCGGTGTCGACCGTGATGAAATCGGCCGTGGCAAGGCGGTCGCACAGTGCGGAAAGCGCCTCGGTCGTGGTGATCAGGGGATGTATCTTCATCGTGCTTTTCTGCTTGGGCACCGGGCAGTCAGACAAGTGGGCTGCGCGGTGCAGGTGGTGACCCCGTCCGGGGCCTGCGGCTTGACAAATCCGCGGCCATCGCCTCTTGGCCGCGGGTATTCCCTGCCCGAATGCTGGCGGATTTGCCAGCCTAATTGGATGAAGCCCCATGCACCCTTATCGTTCCCACACCTGCGGCGCGCTGGCTCAGGCGCAAGTCGGCCAGAACGTGCGCCTTTCGGGCTGGGTGCACCGCAAGCGCGACCATGGCGGCGTGCTGTTCGTGGACTTGCGCGATCACTATGGCATCACCCAGATCGTGGCCGATAGCGACAGCGCTGCGCTCCCCCTCCTGGAGAGCCTTCGCGTCGAAAGTGTCGTGACCATCGAGGGCGAGGTCAAGGCCCGCAGCGCCGGCACGGTCAACCCCTCGCTCGCCACGGGTGAGATCGAAGTCTACGCCCGCGCCGCAACGGTGCTTTCGGCTGCCGAGGAACTGCCGATGCCGGTGGCTGGTGAGCAGGAATATCCCGAGGATATCCGCCTGCGCTACCGCTTCCTTGATCTGCGGCGCGAGACGCTCCACGCGAACATCATGACGCGCACCAAAGTGATCCGCGACATGCGCGCCCGGATGGAAACCGCAGGGTTCACCGAGTTCTCGACGCCGATCCTTACCGCCTCCAGCCCCGAAGGCGCGCGCGATTTCCTCGTGCCGAGCCGCATCCACGCGGGCAAGTTCTATGCGCTGCCGCAGGCGCCGCAGCAGTACAAGCAGTTGCTGATGGTCGCGGGCTTTGATCGCTATTTCCAGATCGCGCCCTGCTTCCGCGACGAAGACCCGCGCGCCGACCGCCTGCCGGGCGAATTCTACCAGCTCGACCTCGAGATGAGCTTCGTCACCCAGGAAGAAGTGTGGGAGACGATGGAGCCGGTGATCGGCGGCGTGTTCGAAACGTTCGCCAATGGCAAGCCGGTCACGCCTTCGGGCAGCTTCCCGCGTATCGCTTACGACGATGCGATGCTGAAGTACGGCTCGGACAAGCCGGACTTGCGCAACCCGCTCATCATCACCGATGTCGCCAGCCACTTCACCACTTCGGGCTTTGGCCTGTTCGAGAAGATCGTGGCAGGCGGCGGCACCGTGCGCGCGATCCCCGCGCCCGGCACGGCGGACAAGAGCCGCAAGTTCTTCGACGACATGAACGAGTGGGCTCGCAGCGAAGGCCATGCGGGCCTCGGTTACGTCACGCGCAAGGGCGGCGAGTTCGGCGGCCCGATCGCCAAGAACCACGGCGCCGAAGGCATGGAAGCGCTCTACGCCGCGCTCGGCCTTGGCCCCGATGACGGCCTGTTCTTCGCCGCGGGCAAGCCCGAGCAGGCCGCCAAGCTGGCAGGGGCCGCGCGCACGCGCGTGGCCGAGCAGCTCGGCCTGATCGACAAGGACCGCTTCGACCTGTGCTGGATTGTCGATTTCCCGTTCTACGAGTGGGACGAGGACGCCAAGAAGGTCGAGTTCGCGCACAACCCGTTCTCGATGCCGCAGGGCGGGATGGATGCGCTGACCGGGCAGGACCCGCTGACGATCAAGGCGTTCCAGTACGATCTCGTTTGCAACGGCTATGAAATCGCCTCGGGCTCGATCCGCAACCAGTCGCCGGAATTGATGGTCAAGGCCTTCGAACTCGTCGGCCTCTCGAAGGCGGATGTGGAAGAGCGCTTCGGCGGGCTCTACCGCGCGTTCCAGTATGGCGCGCCGCCGCATGGCGGCATGGCGGCAGGCGTTGACCGCATCGTGATGCTGGTCTGCGGCGCGCAGAACCTGCGCGAGATCACGCTGTTCCCGATGAACCAGCGCGCCGAAGACCTGCTGATGGGGGCGCCGTCGCTCGCCAGCAATACGCAGATGCGCGAACTGCACTTGCGCACGGTAGAGCAGGCGAAGGGCTGATCGCAGACGAGCCTGCGTCTGCCACGGCCAGCCGCCAGACGCACCGCTCGTCACACGACATGCACATTCCGTCCACAATGCGGCACTTGCCAGCCAGCAATCCGGACATTAGGGCGAGGGCCAGATTTGATTACACCAACCCAGTTCCTTGAAGGGGCAAAAGAATGAGCGATACTGCCGACCGCGTGAAGAAGATCGTTGTCGAGCACCTCGGGGTCGAGGCCGACAAGGTCACCGAAGACGCGAGCTTCATCGACGATCTCGGTGCCGACAGCCTCGACATCGTCGAGCTGGTCATGGCGTTCGAAGAAGAATTCGGTGTCGAGATCCCGGACGACGCGGCCGAGAAGATCGCCACCGTGTCGGACGCGATCAAGTACATCGACGACAACAAGGGCTGATCCTTTCGGATTGCCAACCCGCGCCCGCACCCGTCCGGTATGCTGCCAGCACACCAGACGGGACCTGCGGTCGTCCTCGGCGTGACAGCGCCGGGGCTTCGACAGGCTCGGTCCCTTGAGGGGGTCTGGGCCTGTTGTGCTTGAAGGTCCGTTCGCCCATATCGGGCGAATGTTTCGGAGATTGCAATGCGCCGTGTCGTCATCACCGGACTTGGTCTCGTCACCCCGCTGGGGGCCGATGTAGAAACCGTCTGGGCAAACCTCATCGCCGGAAAGTCTGGCGCTGGGCTGATCACTCGATTCGATACCACCGGCCAGAAGTGCCTGATCGCGTGCGAAGTGAAGCCGGCTGATCATCCCTAT
>JBIPOH010000098.1:0-9765 GCA_044379435.1 Novosphingobium sp. | reverse complement strand
ATCATGCGCGAAGTGGTGGCCGAGGCGACCAATCCGGTGATGCTCTATTCGGTGGGCAAGGACAGCGCGGTGATGCTGCATCTGGCGCGCAAGGCGTTTTATCCCAGCCCGCCACCATTCCCGCTGCTGCACGTGGATACCACGTGGAAATTCAAGGACATGTATGCCTTGCGCGAACGCATGGCGACCGAGAGCGGGATGGAGCTTCTCGTCTATCAGAACCCCGAGGCGCAGGAGCGCGGGATCAATCCGTTTGATCACGGCGCGCTCCACACCGACATGTGGAAGACCGAGGGGCTGAAACAGGCGCTCGACAAGTATGGCTTCGATGCAGCCTTCGGCGGCGCGCGGCGCGACGAGGAAAAGAGCCGCGCCAAGGAGCGGATCTTCTCGTTCCGCACCGCCAGCCACGGCTGGGACCCCAAGAACCAGCGGCCCGAGCTGTGGAACATTTATAACGCGCGGAAAAACAAGGGCGAGTCCATCCGCGTGTTCCCGATCTCGAACTGGACCGAGCTCGATATCTGGCAGTACATTCACCTCAACGATGTGCCGATCGTGCCGCTCTATTTCGCGGCTGTGCGCCCCACGTTCGAGTGGGAAGGCGGGCTGTTCATGGCCGATGACTTGCCAAGGCTTGAGAAGGTTCTGGGCTATCGTCCTGAAATCACGGAGCGTTCGATCCGCTTCCGTACGCTGGGCTGCTTCCCGCTGACGGGCGCAGTGGAAAGCACGGCCGCGACGCTGACGGACGTGATCCAGGAAACGCTGCTGACCACGACGAGCGAGCGGCAGGGCCGCGTGATCGACAAGGACGCTGGCGGGGCTGGCATGGAAGTCAAGAAGCAGCAGGGGTACTTCTGATGTCGGGTACGGATGTGATCTACCAGACCGAGGCCCTGATTGCCGAGGACATCGAAGCCTATCTCGAGGTGCACCAGCACAAGTCGATGCTGCGCTTCATCACCTGCGGCAGCGTGGATGACGGGAAATCGACTCTGATCGGGCGGCTGCTCTATGATTCCAAGATGATCTTCGAAGATCAGCTCGCCGCGCTGGAAACCGACAGCAAGAAGGTGGGCACGCAGGGGCAGGAGATCGATTTTGCGCTGCTCGTCGACGGGCTTGCCGCCGAGCGCGAGCAGGGCATCACCATCGACGTAGCCTACCGCTTTTTCAGCACCGAAAAGCGCAAGTTCATCGTGGCAGACTGCCCGGGGCACGAGCAGTATACCCGCAACATGGTGACCGGCGCGAGCACGGCGGACCTTGCGGTGATCCTGATCGATGCGCGCAAGGGCGTGCTGACGCAGACGCGGCGGCACTCCTATCTCTGCCACATGATCGGCATCCGCCATCTCGTGCTGGCGGTGAACAAGATGGACCTGATCGGCTATGATCAGGCGAAGTACGACGCGATCGTGGCCGATTATGCTGCGTTTGCCGCCAGCATCGGGATCGAGCGGTTTACGCCGATGCCGATTTCGGGCTTCAAGGGCGACAACATCACGGCGCCCAGCGCCAACACGCCGTGGTATTCCGGCCCCACGCTGATGGGGCACCTTGAAGCGGTGGACGTGAACACGGCGGCTGAGGCTGCGGGCCATTTCCGTATGCCGGTGCAGTGGGTGAACCGGCCCAACCTCGATTTCCGGGGCTTTTCCGGCCTGATTGCGAACGGCACCGTGAAGCCGGGTGACGCGGTGCGAGTGCTGCCTTCGGGCAAGACCAGCACGGTGACGCGGGTCGTGACGCTGGACGGCGATCTGGCAGAGGCAGCGGCCGGCCAGTCGGTCACGCTATGCCTTGCCGACGAGATCGACTGCTCGCGCGGGGATGTGCTGGCTGCGGCCGATGCACCGCCGCAGGTGGCCGACCAGTTCGAGGCAAGCCTCGTGTGGATGGCGGACGAGGCGATGGTGCCGGGCCGGGCCTATTGGCTGAAACTGGCAAGCCAGACGGTGTCCGTGACCGTTTCGCAGCCCAAATACACCGTCAATGTCAACACGATGGAGCGGCTTGCGGCCAAGACGCTGGAGCTCAACGCGATCGGCGTTGCCGAGATCACCACCGACCGCGCCCTCGTGTTCGAACCTTATGCCGACAGCCGCGCGCTGGGCGGGTTCATCCTGATCGACAAGATCAGCAATGCGACCGTGGCGGCAGGGATGCTGAGCTTCAGCCTGCGCCGCGCGCAGAACGTGCATTGGCAGGCGCTTGATGTCAGCCGCGAGGCCCATGCGAAGCTGAAGGGCCAGTCGCCGGCGGTGCTGTGGTTCACCGGGCTTTCGGGCTCGGGCAAGTCGACCATCGCCAATCTGGTCGAGAAGAAGCTGCATGCGCTGGGCAAGCACACGTTCCTGCTGGACGGCGACAATGTGCGCCACGGGCTCAACAAGGATCTAGGCTTTACCGAGGCCGACCGCATCGAAAACATCCGCCGCGTGGGCGAAGTGGCGAAGCTGATGACCGATGCCGGGCTGATCGTGCTGACCGCGTTCATCAGCCCCTTCCGCGCCGAGCGCGAAATGGTGCGTGCGCTGCTGCCGGAGGGCGAGTTCCACGAGGTGTTCGTCGATACACCGCTGGAGGAAGCCGAACGGCGCGATGTGAAGGGGCTTTACAAGAAGGCGCGGCAAGGCACGCTCAAGAACTTCACCGGGATCGACAGCCCCTATGAAGCGCCGGAACGGGCCGAAATCCGCGTGGACACGATCCGCGAAACCGCCGAAGAGGCGGCAGAACGGATCGTGGCGCTGATTGTGGGCGACTGGACGCCGGTCATCTGATCTGATGGGCTTGGGGGCAGTGATGGACGATATCGAACTGGCGCGGCATCTGGCGGCGGGCGCGGCGAGCATTCTGATGGATTTGCGCGCAGCCGGCACGCACGAGGGCAAGGCGCTGGGGGCCGAGGGCGACGCCCGCGCGAACACCTGGCTGATGGCCGAAATCGCGGCGCACCGTCCGGCTGATGGCGTGCTTTCCGAAGAAACGCAGGATACGCCCGAGCGGCTGGCCAAATCGCGCGTGTGGATCATTGATCCGCTGGACGGCACGCGCGAATATGGCGAGGGGCGCAGCGATTGGGCGGTGCACGTGGGGCTGGCGGTGGACGGCACGGCCACGCTGGGCGCAGTGGCGCTGCCGGGGCTCGATGTGGTGCTTGATAGCGGCGCGCCGCAGCCTCTGCCGCCGATGGCTGAAACGCCCCGCCTGCTGGTGAGCCGCACAAGGCCCGCGCATGAGGCGGTGGAAGTCGCCAAGGTGCTGGGCGGAGAGCTGGTGCCGATGGGCTCTGCCGGGGCCAAGGCCATGGCGGTGGTGCGCGGGGAGGCGGAAATCTACCTTCATTCCGGCGGGCAATATGAATGGGACAACTGCGCGCCGGTGGCGGTGGCGGCAGCGGCGGGGCTCCATGTCTCGCGTATCGATGGCGCGCCGATGGTCTACAACAACCGCGATACCTACTTGCCCGATCTGCTGATCTGCCGCGCCGAATGGGCCGAAAGGGTATTGGCCGCCGTAGCGGCAATCGAGGCTTGACCGCTTTCCGGTTTGCAGACACGGATCGGGCATGATCGATCCCCGCCTTTTTCGCGATGTGCTTGGTGCCTACCCGACCGGAGTCTGCGTGGTGACCGCGCTGGCCGAGGATGGCGCGCGGTACGGCCTTGTCATCGGCTCGTTCACCTCGATCTCGCTCGATCCGCCGCTGGTGGGCTTCTTTCCGGACAAGCGTTCGGGCACATGGCCGAAGATCGCGGCGACGGGGCGGTTTTGCGTGAACGTGCTGGGTGCCGACCAACTGGCGCTGTGCCACCGCTTTGCCGCGCGGGCGGACGACAAGTTTGCCGAGCTGGCCCACGGGCAAAGCCCGGCGGGGCTGCCGGTGCTGGATAATGCCATCGCATGGATCGATTGCGCGATCGAGCGCGTGACTGAAGTGGGCGATCACTGGCTGGTGGTCGGCGCGGTGGAAGCGCTGGGCAAGGCGGACGAGGGCAATCCGCTGCTGTTCTTCCGCGGGCAGTATCACGATCTGGCGCTGCTGGCCGACTGAGCCTCGCTCGGCGAAGTTTTTTCTACCGGATAGTAGATTCATTGCCCAAGATTGATCTGGATCAAGGATCGCAGGCAGCGTGCTTGGCAAAAGAATGGGGCGCGGAAGGACCGGTTCTCATCCTCCTTCCGCCGATTTCTCCCCGACTTCGGGCGGTCAGCACCCCTGGCCGCCCGTTTTTCATCATACTTTTTAGTAGGCTAGCGTTGATGCATGATTGCCGCAGGCCGATCCGGCTGGTAGAACCGGAGTGGATGAGCGCCTGTGATACTTGCATTGTTCGCAATAGAGCGATTTGCGCCGGTCTCGATCTCCCCGAGATTTCGGCGCTGAGTGTCATGGGCCGCCGCCGCACGGTTTCCGCAGGCGAACCGCTGATCTGGGAAGACGACGATTCGCTGCTCGTCGCCAATGTGATCGAAGGTGTGCTGAAGCTGACCACCAGCACGGCAGACGGGCGCGAGCAGATTGTGGGCGTGGCCTATCCTTCCGATTTCATTGGCCGCCCGTTCGGCCAGACCAGCGCCGCGAGCGTGGTGGCGCTGACCGACGCGCGGGTCTGCGTGTTTGCGCGCAACGATTTCGACCGCTTCGCGCGCGAACATCCCGAGCTGGAGCACAAGCTGCTGGAGCGCACGCTGGCCGAGCTGGACCGCACGCGCGCGTGGATGATGCTGCTGGGCCGCAAGAGCGCGCCCGAAAAGATCGCGACCTTCCTGCTCGACATGTCGGAGCGGCTCGCGGACAACGGCTGTATGGCGCATGCCGGGCCGGCACGGCAGTTCACCTTGCCGTTTTCGCGCCAGCAGGTGGCCGACTTGCTCGGCCTGACGATCGAGACAGTGAGCCGCCAGTTCACCAAGCTGAAGGCTGAGGGCGTTGTGGCCCTGCCCGGGCGGCGGGATGTCGAGATTCTGGACCGGCCTGCGCTGGAAACGCTGGCGGGCTGATCTTTAGCCGCCCTCGTTGCGGCGGCACCATTCCCTGATGACTGGAAGGTAGGCGCCCGGTGCGTCGCCCAGGATTGCGTGCGCGGCGCCGGGAATGGTGCGGTACCGCGCATAGGCGACGCCGCGGGCGAAGGCGCTGACGGTTTCTGGCCGCGCCTCGTCATGCTCTCCGGCCACGAACAGGGTGCGGCGGCCATCGAGCCGGGCGAGCAGCGGTTCGCCGTCGTAATCGCGCAAGGTGCCGGTGGCGCGGAATTCGGTCGGTCCCCACATGCCGTTATAGACCTTGTCTCCCGCATAGGCAGGCAAGGCCGCGCGATAGGCGGTGATGCGCGGATCGCGCGGTGCGCGCCAGACGTGGCGGGCAAGGTAGGCTTCGTCTGCCGCAGCGCACTGGGCGGGGCTGGGCGGCGCCGAACCTTCACAGGCAGCGAGCGTGGCCTGCCACTGGGCGGGGAGGCCGCGGCGCAGAGCATCGGCATCCGCGATCCAGCTGCGCGTGGAAACCAGCGGCGACTGGATGATGAGGCCAGCGAGCGCGGCCGGGCGGCGCGCGCCATATTCGAGCGCGAGGGTGCCGCCCCAGCTTCCCCCGCCAAGGTGCCAGCGTTCGATGCCAAGGGCTTGGCGCACCGCCTCGATCTCGTCGACAAAGCGTTCGACGCGCCAGTTGCGCGGATCGCCGGGGGCATCGGAGCGGCCACTGTCGAGCTGATCATAGAGGATCACTGCGCGTTCGTCCGCCAGCGCGGTCAGCGGCAGGAGCCCGGCATGGCCGCTGCCGGGGCCGCCGTGGAGATAGACGAGCGGCAGGCGGGGACCCGCCAGATCGCCGTTGACGCGAACGTAGAGGCGGCCTCCTTCGACGGGGACCATGAGTTCGCGGTCTGGCTTCAGCCGCAGTTCTACTGGCGCAGGAGCGGCGCGAACGGCGGGGGCTGCAAGGACGGCAAGGCCAGCGCCGAGCAGGTGGCGGCGCGTGAGCGCGGGGGAGAATGGCGACATGGCCGCCATCCTGCCCCCTGTGCGCCGCGTGGCAAGTGCCAAGTGCGGATCAGAAGCGATAGCACACGCCTGCGCTGAGGATCCACGCGTCGATCTTGTGGCGCGTGGTCAGCGCTTCCACGCCGCCTGCCGTGGTGAAATGGGCAGTGGTGTTCACCCAATACTTCTTGGCATCGAGGCTGAGGCCATAGCCTTTGCTCCCTAGCGCGATATCGACACCGGCCTGCACCGCGGCGCCCACTTCGTTGGAGAGGCGCACGCGTGCCGCGCCAAGGCCTGCAGCCGCCGCGCCGGGCCGTTCACCGAGCCACAGGTAGAGCGCGGGGCCTGCTCCGATATAGGGTTTGATCCCGCCGGTGAGCGGCAGGTGATACTTCACCGTCAGCGTGGCCGGGATCAGCACCGCGTGATCGACGATGGCCGCGCCCGCAAGCGCGCCCGCGCCGGTCACATGGTGCGAGGACGTGCAGCAGATCGTCTCTGCCGAAATGTTGGGCGTGAAGAAGTATTCGACCGCGAGCGTGGGCACGACATTGTTGCTCGCCTTGGTCTGCGAACCGGCGGGCAGGCCGATGAGGTCCTTTTCGACACGGCTGATCTTGCCATCGGGCAGGACGGCAGAGCCGAGCACCTTGATCTGCCACTTGCCATCAGCGGAGCCCGCGTGAGCCGGGGCGGCAACGAGGGCAGTGGAAGCGAGCGCCGCGCCGATGGCGGCTGCATGCAGGGTCTTCATGAGCATGGTTCCGAAGGCTGCGGCTGTCCTGCCCTTCGCAGGACGACATCTGGACCGCAGCACACGTGCCAGATGATCCGGCGAGCTGCTGCCGACATTGACAGAGCGCAAATTGCGAAGGGAAATTCTAACCGGAAAGGCGAATGATTTTAGATCATGCGGGATTGCCTCGGGCAAATTGACACGGGTCAATGTTGCGGGAGCGAAGGACGGGCAGGGACGCTCCCAAGGACCGGGTCAGGCATCGGGTCCAGCATTCTGCATGGAAGGGTTCTTCCCATGGATTCCGTACTCTCGCGCCCGATACTCTTGCCCACGGGCATATGGCTTGGCGCGTTGTTCTTCACGGTGATCGCCACCGCGCTGGCCGCCGATAGCGGCTTTGCCGTCCACATGATGATCTGCGGCCTGGCCGCGCTGATCGGACTTGTCGTCACCGTGCGCGGCTGGGATCCGGTGGCGGCGATTCGCCCTGTCGATACAAGCCGTTATGACGACGACCTGATTCGGCTTGGCGTGATCGCCACAGTCTTCTGGGGCATGGCGGGGTTCCTTGCGGGGCTGTGGATCGCGCTGGAACTGGCGTTTCCGCAGCTCAATCTGGGGCTGCAATGGATCAATTTCGGGCGGCTGCGCCCGCTGCATACTTCTGCCGTGATCTTTGCCTTTGGCGGAAATGCGCTGATCGCAACCTCGTTCTACGTGGTCCAGCGCACCTGCCGCACGCGGCTGGCGTTGCCCGGCCTCGCGACTTTCGTGTTCTGGGGCTACCAGCTGTTCATCGTGCTGGCGGCCACTGGCTACCTGATGGGCATTTCGCAGGGCAAGGAGTACGCCGAACCGGAATGGTACGTTGACCTGTGGCTCACGGCGGTCTGGGTCTCCTATCTCGCTGTCTTCGTCGCCACGCTGCTGAAGCGCAGCGAACCGCACATCTATGTGGCGAACTGGTTCTACCTCGCGTTCATCCTTACGGTGGCCATGCTCCACCTCGTCAACAACCTCAACGTGCCGGTCAGCTTCTTCGGCTCGCGCAGCTATCCGCTGTTCGGCGGGGTGCAGGGCGCGCTGGTGCAGTGGTGGTATGGCCACAACGCGGTGGGCTTTTTCCTCACCGCCGGCTTCCTCGCGATGATGTACTACTTCGTGCCCAAGCAGGCCGAACGCCCGGTCTATTCCTACCGGCTTTCGATCATTCACTTCTGGGCGCTGATCTTCCTCTATATCTGGGCGGGTCCGCACCACCTCCACTACACCGCGCTGCCGGATTGGGCGCAGACGCTGGGCATGGTCTTCTCGGTCATGTTGTGGATGCCGAGCTGGGGCGGGATGATCAACGGCCTGATGACGCTGAACGGCGCATGGGACAAGATCCGCACCGATCCGATCCTGCGCATGATGGTCCTCGCGCTCGCCTTCTATGGCATGAGCACCTTCGAAGGCCCGATGATGAGCATCAAGTCGGTCAATTCGCTTTCGCACTACACCGACTGGACCATCGGCCACGTGCATTCGGGCGCGCTGGGCTGGAACGGGATGATCACGTTCAGCTGCCTTTACTACATGGCGCCGCGCCTGTGGGGCCGCACGCGGCTCTATTCGCTGCGCATGGTGAACTGGCACTTCTGGCTCGCGACGCTGGGGATCGTTTTCTACACCGCCGCGATGTGGGTGGCGGGCATCACCCAGGGGCTGATGTGGCGCGAATATGGGCCGGACGGCTATCTGGTGAACTCCTTCGCCGATACCGTTGCCGCGCTGCACCCGATGTATGCGCTGCGTGTGGTGGGCGGGCTGCTCTATCTGGCGGGCGCTGCGGTGATGGCGGTGAACATCACGCGCACCATCCTTGGCCACTATCGCACCGAAGCGCCGATGCATTCGGCCGCCTTCGATCCGGCGCGCGACGTGCCGCTTGCTCCCGCAATCGCCATTTGACCCGGCCCGGACAGGAGATACTGACATGGCTACTTTCATGGAACGCCACCGGAAGCTGGAACGCAACGTCACACTGCTGGCGGTGCTCGCCTTCGCAGCGGTGACGGTGGGCGGGATCGTGGAGATCGCGCCGCTGTTCTGGATCGATAACACGATCGAGAAAGTGCAGGGGATGCGCCCCTATACTCCGCTGGAGCAGGCCGGGCGCGACATCTACATTCGCGAGGGCTGCTATACCTGCCATAGCCAGATGATCCGCCCGTTCCGCGATGAAGTGGAGCGCTATGGCCACTACAGCCTCGCGGCGGAATCGATGTACGATCATCCCTTCCAGTGGGGATCGAAACGGACGGGGCCGGATCTGGCGCGCGTGGGCGGCAAGTATTCGGATGAATGGCATGTCCAGCACTTGTCCGCCCCGCGCGAACTGGTGCCGGAATCGATCATGCCGAACTACGACTTCTTGAAGGCGCAGCCGCTCGATCAGGGGGACATGGTGCCCGCGCTGCAGGCGCTGGCGCGGGTGGGCGTGCCCTATTCCGCCGAGGCGATTGCCGCGGCGAACGAGGACATGAAGGCGCAGGCCGACCCGGAAGCGGATCATGGCCCGCTCCTGAAGCGCTATCCCAAAGCTTCGGCGCGCGATTTCGATGGCGACCCCAAGCGCCTCACCGAGATGGATGCGCTGGTGGCCTATCTCCAGGTGCTGGGCACGATGGTGGATGTGAACGCCCCGGCGGCGCAGGAACATCTGGCGAAGGAGCAGGGCCGGTGACCCTGCTGCATCTCTCTACCCATTCGACTTACGACCTGCTGCGGCAGCTGGCCGACAGCTGGGGCCTGATCTTCATGGCGCTGGTGTTCACGGGCCTGTGCCTCTGGCCGTTCCGCCCGGGTGGAAGCACGGCGAGCCGCGATGCGGCGCTCTCGATCTTCGAGGATAAACGCGATGACGCATGACAACACCACGTCCGCAAAAATGATCGATCACGCCACCGGCACCGCCAAGGTGGGCCACGAATGGGACGGGATCGAGGAACTCGATACGCCGCTGCCGCGCTGGTGGCTGTGGA
>JBIPOH010000462.1:0-2754 GCA_044379435.1 Novosphingobium sp. | reverse complement strand
GATGACGAAGGCGCGTTCGAAAGCGGGTTGCACTATGCGCAGGGCGATGGCGGGCGCGATTACATCTACGGCGATCTTTCGGTCGATACCGTGGCGGACGGCATCTACCACATCGGCTTCAAGATCTCGGGCGACCGGTTCGAGAACGAGGATGGCAACGCCAACCAGCGCATCAGCGATACCTCGGACTGGATCAGCCTGCTCCTGGCCAAGGATCTCGCCTCGGGCGCGCTGCATTCCAATCACGCGCCGGTCGATGCCGCCTCGCTGAAGCCCAATCTGGTGTTCAGCAAGGGCGGCACGGTGACCGACGATGGCGCCAAGGGCTCGCTCGATCTGGGTAAGGCGCTGGTGACCAGTGTGGCCGAGGGCACCATCGCGCTCGATTTCACGGCCAACCATCCCGACGACGGCGATACCCATGTCATCTTTTCCAAGGATGGCAGCAGCAACGCCGACGGCGACATGACTGCGTTCATCAACGACGGCGAACTCCATGTCCTGCTGCAGGACGGCAGCCGGGATTGGTGGGTGAAGGCCGAAGGCGTGACGATCGAAGGCGGCCGCCAGTATTCGCTCGCCGTGACGTTCGGGCAGGACGGCCTTGGCGTGTTCCTCAATGGCAAGCGGGTGGCCGCGGAGATCGATGCCACCAGCGGGCTTGGACCCAATACCCGCGGCCTTGTGCTGGGGGCGGGCGGCTGGAACCGGGATGGAAGCAATCCCGGCCGGATGGACAACCATCTCGATGGAAAGGTCGGCAACCTTGCCGTCTACGACCGCATTCTCGATCCGTTCGAACTGCGCGCGATCAACCGCTCGGGCGAACTGCCGGCGCAATGGCTTGGCGACGTGGCGCTGGAAGGCGATCAGCCGGCCGTGCGCGCTGGCACCGGCCTCCGTGGCGAGGTGTTTGACCGGGGCACAAGCTTCGATTCCATCGACGACCTGATCGCGCAAGCCGCGACCAAGTCGGCTAATTTCCATCTCGTTGCCGAGACAGTGAACTTCGGCGGGTTCAAGGAAGTCTCAACGCTCAGCCAGTTCCTCGATGGCAAGGCCGAGCTGACCGACGGCGGCGGCAATACCGCGATGAACACGATCGGACTGCGCCTACAGGGCTACATCTGGCTCGAAAAGGGCCAGCACCTGATCAATGTGCGATCCGACGATGGCTTCCTGCTGCGGCTCGGCGGTGACGAACTCTCTAGCTATGTCCATGGCCGCGGCTTTACCGGAACAAGCGAGACCATCGATATCGCGAAGTCCGGTCTCTATGCGATCGACCTCTACTATTTCGACAACAACGGCCCCGAAGGCCTGAGGCTGGAGCTCAACGGCAATCCCGTGGGCGCGGACCGGCTGTTCGCCTCGCTTGCGGATTATGAGGCGGCGCTGGCTGAGAACGGCGCCATGCCTGAAGACGGCCTGCCCTATGCCTATGACGGACCGGTCGGCACCACGGGCACCGGGCTGGACCAGCTGATCCAGATGATCGGCGAGGATATCGGCCTCAGAAACAACATTTCCGCCAGCGAAATGCGCGAGGGCGCGGCTGCGGCAGACAAGCTCAATCACATCATCATCGATGCGATCAATGCCACTGGCGCGATGGAGGACGGGCATCTGACGGTGGCCGAGACCTATGATCTTTCCGCGTGGATCCGGGCCAACCAGTCCGCCGCGTTCCTCGCCGCGCACGGCAACGACGAGAACAGGATCGAGACGGGCTTCCACCTGATCCAGGGCGATCACGGTGCCAGCTATCTGCTTGGGGATACCGCTATCGATACGGTGATGGACGGGATCTATCACATCGGCTTCGACACGAAATGGGACCGTTTCGTCAACGAAGACGGCAACGCCAATGCGCGCGTGGAAACGGTGACCTACTGGCTCAACGAATTGCTCGGCACGACCGGGCTGCCCGCGCCCGGCCCGGGCACTGCCCCGCTGGTGGGCAGCGCGGCCCGGCCGGATGTGACGGTCAAGGAAGGCCTCAACGTCAAGTTGGCGGCCGATGCGCGGAGCCTCACGCTTGCCGGTACGGCGGTCAACGGCACGGGCAACGGTACCGAGAACAAGCTCATCGGCAATGCGCTGAACAACATGCTGGATGGCGGTTCGGGCAACGACACGCTGCTCGGCGGTGCGGGCAACGATACGCTGCTTGGCGGGCTGGGCTCCGATACGATGACCGGCGGGGCAGGGGACGACACGTATTACCTCGACAATGCCAAGGACATCGTGCGCGAGGATGTCGCCGGGTCGAGCGGGACCGATACGGTGAACATCAGCGGCAGCGGCTGGACGTCCTACACGCTGGGCTACGGCGTGGAGAACCTGTTCGCCAACACGGTATCGGGTGTGAAGATCACCGGCAACCTTGCCGCCAACGACATCGCTGGCAGCAACCGCAAGGATGCGATCAATGGCCTTGGCGGCAACGATACCCTGGCGGGCCGCGACGGGAACGACACGATCAATGGCGGGCTCGGCTACGATACGCTGCTCGGCGGCGGCGGCGCTGATACGCTGACCGGCGAGGCAGGCAACGACGTGCTCGATGGCGGCATGGGGATCGACCGGATGGTCGGCGGGATCGGCAACGACACCTATGTCGTCTCGACCAGCAGCGACAAGCTGGTCGAACTGGCGAACGAGGGCACAGACACGGTGCGCAGCGCGATCAGCTATACGCTTGCCGCCAACTTCGAGAACCTGGAACTCATCGGCAAGGCGTGGAGCGCCACC
>JBIPOH010000460.1:0-2770 GCA_044379435.1 Novosphingobium sp. | reverse complement strand
CACCTTGAACAGCCAGCGATCCGTTTCGGGAGCGAGGGGCAGGGCTGCAATCAGCCTCTCGAAGTGGCGTTCATAGCGGTCGCGTTCGGCATTGAGCACAGGCACCATGTCCGGCGGGAACGAGCGCACGAATTCCGGGCTGACGATCCGCGCATAGTCCCCGCCATCGAGCAGGATGGAAAGGTGCGCCGCGCAGGCTGCCTCGATCGCCTGCCAGGGCTCGGCTGCGGTTTTGCCTAGCGCCGCATCGATGGCGGCTTCGAAGCGGGCGACACCTTTGCGGTAGACGGCCAGCAGCAGCTCTTCCTTCGACTTGAAGTGATAGTAGAGCGATCCTGGCAGCATGCCGACTGCGCCGGCAATGTCGCGGATTGACGTGCCATCATAGCCCTTGGCGGCAAACATCGCGGCGGCGGCATCGAGCAGCGCTTCTCGCCGGTTTTCGCCCCTGCTTTCGCTGGCGCGTGCCTCTGGCTTGGTGGCAGTCGCCGCCATGCGCATCAATCCTTCTGCAGGATCATGACCGAGCAGGCCGCTTCGTCGAAGCCCATCACGCCGCCGCCGTTTTCAGCGAGGGCGATACTTGCGCCGCTGACTTGGCGGGGGCCAGCTTCGCCGCGCAGCTGCAGCATGAGTTCGTCGATCATCGAAAGACCGGTCGCGCCCACCGGATGGCCTTTGCTCACCAGCCCGCCCGAAAGGTTGATCGGGATCGAACCGCCCAGCGTCGTCGCGCCGCTTTCGACCAGCCGCCCGCCTTCGCCGATGGCGCAGAAGCCGAGCATTTCGGACTGGTAGATCTCGCAGAACGAGGTGGCATCGTGGACTTCCGCGACATGAATGTCAGCCGCCGTCAGCCCAGCTGCCTTGTAGGCCTTCTGCGCGGCGAGTTGGGATAGGCCGGGTTCGTCCAGCCGCCGATACTTGCCTGCCGTCATCGTGCTGGCCGCGATGCGTACGGCGCGGGCACGAACGGACGCAGGCTGGCGGGCAAGCCATGCGCCAGAGCAGACCAGCGCGGCGGCAGCGCCATCGCCGATGGGGGCGCACATGGAACGGGTGAGGGGCCAGCTCACCGGGCGGTCCGCCAGCACATCTTCGGGGGTCAGCGCAAAGCGGTATTGCGCCTTGGGATTGTGCACGGACGCTGTGTGGTTCTTGGCGCAGGCGATGGCGATCTGGCGCTCGGTCGTGCCGTGGGTGCGCATGTGCCACGCGGCCTGCATGGCGTAAGTGTCCATGAAGATGGTGCGGCCCGGGCCCGGCTCGAACGGCTTGCCCGAAGCTTCCCCGGCGGCAGCGTAGTATGCCAGCCATTCGTCGGGGTCATATTGGTCGATCCCGCCATCGAAGAGCTGCTTGGTGCGTTCGGGGCTGGCAGGATTGAAGGTCTTTTCCACCCCGATGGCGATGCTGAGATCGGTCTGGCCGCTGAGCACATCCTTCCACGCGCCGTGGAGCGCGATGGAGGCCGTGGCGCAGCCGCCTTCGACGTTGATCACGGGCACCCGCTCGGGAAACAGACCCTCGCGCACCAGCGGAGTGAGGCAGACTTGCCCGCGAATGCTGCCTTGCCCGTCGGTCCACATGCCGCAGTTGCCGAACCAGGCCATGCCGATATCGTTGCCGTTCGCCAGCCCCGCATCGGCGAGCACGCCGAGATAGACTTCGCGTGTGAGGTCCTTGTGGCTGCGATCCGGGAACTTTCCAAAGGCGCTCGAATAGCTGCCAACGATGTAGGCGTCCGTCATTTCGCTTCATCCCACCACGGCGCGCGCAGCTCGCGCTTGAGCACTTTGCCCAGCGCATTGCGCGGAAACTCGGTGCGGAATTCAAGGCCCGCCAATCGCTGCGTCTTGGCAAGGCGGGCATTGGCCCATTCCAGCAGGTCTGCTGCATCCGGCTCCCCCCGCGGGATCACCAGCGCCAGCGGGGTCTCGCCCCATTTGGGGTGCGGGATGCCGATCACGGTCACGTCCTGCACGTGCGCGTGCTGGCCGATCACGGCCTCAAGGTCAGCGGGGAAGATGTTGAAGCCGCCCGAGAGGATCATGTCCTTCTTGCGGTCGACGATGTGGAGGAAGCCTTCCTCGTCGATCATGCCGATATCGCCGCTGCGCAAGTAGGCCGTGCCCGCGTCGTCGTGCCACAGGATCGCGGCATCGAGGTCGGGCCGGTTGTGATAGCCCGCCATCATGCCAAGCCCGCGCCCGGCGATTTCGCCCACTTCGCCGCGCGGCGCTTCGCGGTCGTCGTGGCCCACGATGCGCATGTCGAAGCCGATCACCGGGCGGCCCACCGCGCCGGGGCGCTGCGGGTTGTCGCCCGGTTTGCGCATCGTCGCAAAGCCCTCGCTGAAGCCGTAGAGTTCATAGACGTTCGGCGTCATCCGGGCGATGACCGCCTCGCGCGTATCGGGACGCAGCGAGGATCCGGCGGAGAGCAGCGCCTTGAGGCTGGAAAGATCGTGCTGGCCCAGCGCTGGATCGTCGAGCGTCACGATGCACTGGGTCGGCACCATGAACGCATGGGTCACGCGGTGCTTCTCGATCAGCGCCAGCGCGCCCGCCGGGCTGAACTGCTCCATGATGACCACCGTGGCGCCCAGCAGCAGCGGCGGGAGCACCATGAACATCGTGCCATTGGAATAGAGCGCTGTGGTGACGAGCGTGACGCTCTCTCGCGTCATGCCCAGTTCCAGCGCATTGGACCACGCGAAATGCGTGCGTGCGCCATGGCTTTGCACGATGCCTTTGGGCAGGCCGGTGGT
>JBIPOH010000459.1:0-2771 GCA_044379435.1 Novosphingobium sp. | reverse complement strand
CTCTCGGTAATGTTCAGCAGCCTCGCGCCATTGACGCTGGTCGCGCATCCGGTCGCCCATCCCAATCGCATGGCGCGCACGATCAGATTGGCCCTTGCCCCAGTTGGCGAGTGTATCTTTGTACTGCTTGAGATCATTCTTCATGGCGTGCCTCTTGCCGGGCTGTGCGGTTCGCGACCCGCGCAAAGTCCACGCACACCAGCCAGTCCTCGCCCGGTTGTTGGGTTTCGGCCATTTCGCGTGTCAGCGGCTTTACTGTGCTGTGAAAGTCGAGATAGCTGAGCTGATCGGTGCCGAAGGCGGCGACCACGTCGTCCCAGCCGTAGCCCCGCTGGAAATTGACTTCGCACACCACCTTGGGCCGGAATTTCTCCAAGACCGGCCGTAGGTGTTCGAGCACGGCAAGCTCGGCGCCCTCGACGTCGATCTTGATGAAGTCGACCCGATCAAACGCCGCGGGATCGATCCGGCCCAGCTCGACTTCGGTGACCGTGCCATGGTCCGCCAGATATTCGGCGCTTTCCTGCGCACCCACAAAACGGCCATTCTTGGGTTCGCCCGTGGGCACGAAGAAGGCGCGCATCCCGGTTTCGTCCGGCCCTGCGAGCGCGACATTTCGGGCGCTGGTCCGCTGCGCGAAGCCGTTGACCGCGATGCTTGCGGAGAGGCGGCGGAAGACTGCGGGGTTGGGCTCGATCGCGACGACCTGGCCTGCCGCGCCCACCAGGTCGGCAGCAAGCAGGGTATAATATCCGAGGTTGGCACCGATATCGAGCACCGTATCGCCCGGCCGGATCACCTCGGCAAAATGGCGGGTGAGCCAGAATTCCCAGTACCCTTCGAAGATCATGTGCGGCGAGAAGCCGACATCATCGCCGATCACGAACAGCTTCAGTCCGCCCAGCACCTGACACAGCAGCGTGCCATTGCCGAGATATTGGCTACGGGTGCGCGCCGTGAAGTGCTGCTCGGCGTCGGGGCGGTTTTGTTTCAGCAAGATCGGGCGAAGCTGACTCATGCGCGTGCGGCCTCCATCGCATGGCTGGCGGGCAGGGCCCAGCCTTCCAGCCCGCCTGCGCGGCGCAGCGCCGCGAGCGGGGCATCGCCAAGAGAAAGCGCCGCTTCGAGCCCTTCCTGACGCGCGCCAGCAAGCCGGGCGAGATCCTCAAGCCATTCCCGACGGAACGGGGCATCGCCGGGCACAATGGCGATGCTGTCGGGCAGGGTGATCTCGGGGGCCTGCATGCCTTCATCCTCCAGCATGCGCGCCAGCACATCCTCTATGGCGCCCGGCCGCCGCAGCAGGCTGAGCGCTGCGTCATCCGAAAGCCGCTCGGTTCCGCCAGCAAACGCCGAGAGCACGGCCAGATCGGGATAGCCCGGCGGCTGCCGCCGCGTCTCGCCGCCGTCGGGTGTCGCGGCGGCGGTTGGCGGGCCAGCGCTGTCCGGATGTTCGACCGCGGCGATAAATGGCGCCAGCAGTCGCACCGGTTCCCCGAAGGCACAGGCAGTGCGGTAGGCAATCTCGGCCCTGACCCGCCGCCCCTGCTCACGTGTCACGTGGCCCAATTGCACCCAGTAGCTCCGCTCATAGGGATGCAGGCTTAATGCGGCCGCATAGCCAGCCTCTGCCGCTGCCCAATCGTGCTGGTCGCGCGCGGCATCCGCCTGACGCACGAGGGCCATGAAGTGTTCGTCCTCGTGCGCGACACGGCGCAGCGAATCGATCGCCGCCATCCGCCGCGAGAAGGGCTGGGCGGCTGCGCGGACAGTCTCGCCAACCCGCATCTGCGCGAGGAAATGATCGTGCGCTGCCTCGAAATCGTCGAACGGGGTCAGCTGCCCAGCGTCAAGCAGCGCCCAGCGATTGCAATGGTCGCGCAGATAGCCCGGATCATGCGAGATGATCATCATCGCGCGGTCGCCGCGCTTGTCGAACAGTTCGTAATTGCAGCGCTCGTGAAAGCGGGCATCGCCGACCGCAGCGATCTCGTCGATCAGGAAGCAGTCGAATTCGATAATCATCGAGATCGCGAAGGCGAGTCGCGCGCGCATCCCGGAGGAATAGTTCATGACCGGTTCGCGCAGATACTGGCCGAGCTCGGAGAATTCCTCGACGAAAGCAAGATTGTGGTCGGGGTCCTGACCATACAGCCGGCTGATGAAGCGGACATTATCGACGCCGGTCAGCTGCGACTGGAACGCTCCGCCAAAGGCGAGCGGCCAGGAGACGGACATTCCCCGCGTGATCCGGCCCGAAGTCGGACGCTCGGCCCCGCTCACCAGCCGGATCAAGGTCGATTTGCCCGCTCCGTTGCGCCCGAGCACGCCGAGCCGCTCGCCTTGGACGAGGGTAAAGCTGACATTGTCGAGCACACGCTTGGGCCCGGTGCGCGTGCGGTAGTCCTTGGAAACGCGGTCGACGGTGATCATTGCGGAGTCAGCCGCTTTTCAACCCACCGGGTCGCGATCAGGGCGACGACGGTCAAAACCAAGGAACAGGTGATCAGATAGCCAGGATCATAGATCGCTTCGACTTTGGTGCCGAAATAGCCGTCGCGGACCATCTCCACGCCGTGGACCACAGGGATGTAGAGCACGATTTCGCGGCCTAAGGGCGGCAGGGCCGAAACCAGAAAGGCCGCGCCCGATAGCGGAAATAGCAGATAGGATGCCGGGTGCCACAACTTGTCGACCAGTTCGTATTCATGGCTGAGTGCGCCCAGCGTGATGGCCAGCGCTGCGCCGAACCACGCCGTCAGCAACCATGC
>JBIPOH010000458.1:0-2773 GCA_044379435.1 Novosphingobium sp. | reverse complement strand
CGAAGGTGCGATCGACCTTGATGGTCGAGAACCGCAGCTTGCGGAGGTAGCCGAGTGAGGAATAGCCGGTTCCGAAGTCATCAAGCGCGACTGAACAGCCCAGCGCCATCACCTGTTCGAGCGCGTTGCGAGCCACGCTGGCATCGCGCAGGAAGATGCTTTCAGTCACTTCGATCTCAAGCCGTTCGGGACGGAGACCGGTCACCGCAAGCGCCTGCACCACTTCCTCATGGAAGCCGGGCTCAAGCAGCTGTTCGGGCGAGACGTTGACATTGACCTTGATGTCTTCGGGCCAGTTGCGCGCTTCGTGGCAGGCCTGCCGCATCACCCACTGCCCGATGGGCACGATCAGGCGGGTGTCTTCGGCGAGCGGAATGAACTTGCCCGGGCTGACAAAGCCATGCTCGGCACTGTTCCACCGCACCAGCGCTTCGAAGCCGACCACCTTCTCGCTACGGGCGTCGACCACAGGCTGATAATGCAGGATCATCTCGTCGCGGCCCAGGGCCTTGCGCAGCGACGCTTCGAGAGAGCGGCGTTCCTCGGCCGAGGCGTGGAGCTCCTGCTCGAACCGGCAATGTTCGCCCCCGCCCATGTCCTTCGCGCGGTAGAGCGCAAGGTCGGCATTGCGCATCATTTCCTCAACGCTGTTGCCATCGCGCGGCCCCTCAGCGGAGCCGACGCTGGCGCCGACATAGAGCGTATGGTGATCGACCTGATAGGGTTCCGACAGGCGATCAATCACCTGGCGGGCAAGATTGCGAATCACACCCGGCGTGCTTGCATCGCGGATCACGATGGCAAATTCGTCACCACCCAGTCGCCCGCACATCTGGTTCTCGCCCATCAGCGCTTGCAAGCGGGCCGAAACCTGACCCAGCAGTTTGTCACCGGTCATGTGGCCGAGCGAATCATTGATCGCCTTGAACCGGTCGAGGTCGACCATCAGCAACGCGCAGCGCGTGCGCCACTGCACGGAATAGCGCAGCGCCTCGCCCAGGGCTTCGGTCAGGTGCAGGCGGTTGGGCAGCTGAGTCAGCGTGTCGTAACGCGCCAGATAGGCGATTTTCTCGGAGGACTTGCGCTGTTCGGTCACGTCCGATCCGACCCCACGGAAGCCGGTGAAGCGACCCTGCTCATCGCGCATCGGCGTGCCGGACAGCTCCCACCAGCGCTCTTCGCCGAGGATCAACACCTGCACCAGCATGTTCGAGAAATTCTCGCGGTTCTTCAGCCGCTCGGCCAGATCGTGGAGGCTTGCGGGAAATTGCCCGCTTTCCCAGTTGCGGCCAGAGATCATCTCAAGCAGTGGCTTGCCTTCGACATCAGGCTGCGAGCGGCCAAGCGCAAAAGCGAAGCGCGGCGAGACCGACCGAAGCCGCCTTGCAGGATCGACTTCCCACAGCCAGTCCGCCTCGTTCTCCTCGAACTCACGGAGCAGCAGGGAGACCACGGCTTCCTTCTCGATCACCGCCGCTTCTGCCAGACGCGCCTTCACGAAGGTCGAACGGACCTGAACCGTCGCCACAAGGCTCGCAATCGTGAACAAGATCGCCGCGCAGACGGCTTGCCACTCACCTTGCAAAGCGAGTGAAACAATTGCGCCGAACCCGAGAATGGCAATGTAAATCAGCACGCTGACTGGCGAAGTCGAAAAAACGAAGGTCGAAGAGACCATCATCACCATCACGATCAGCATCATCGCGGTCGCTTGGGCCCCATCGGCCAGCAGCGGAAAGGCGATAAGTGCGGCCACCCAGCAGAAGGCAGAGGCAATGGCGTTGAAGTTCTGCGTGCGCGCGATGGCTGCGGGACCGGCGCGGTATGTCGGATCGACAAGCAGCAGATCGGTCTGCCGCGACCTATAGAGGATGAAGGCGAGCAGCGCGGCCCAAGGTGTGACAATCAGCAACCCAACCAGCGGCGCGAAAATCGAAGCGACAAACGCCACCACCAGCGCATTGGCCAGCATCCGGTTACGGCTCGCCTGCGCCAACTCGGCATATTCGTCGCCCCGCAGGCGCGTGGGATCGAACGCCGGATTGCTCGACAGTCCGAGAACATCGGACATCGGCAACTCGACCGCTGGAGGCGGCGATAAGGAGGCGGATTGCTTGGCCACTGATGGCAGGCTTAACGGCCAATGGTTAGATTGCGGTAAAGGAGCGCGAGCCGCCGCCTGACAATAGTTAACCCGCCGCTCGCACCAGAGCCCTTGCGGAGGGCTATTCGACCGTCACCGATTTAGCGAGGTTGCGGGGCTGATCGACATCCGTGCCTTTGACCACAGCGACATGGTAGGCGAGCAGCTGCACCGGAACGGCATAAACCATCGGTACAATCAGCGGGTGCACCACCGGCATCTCGATCGTGGCGATGCAACCGTCGCCCGCCTCGGCAATGCCCTTGGCGTCGGAAATCAGCACCACCTGCCCGCCGCGCGCGCGCACCTCTTCCATGTTGGAGACGGTCTTTTCGAACAGCGGACCCGAAGGCGCGATCACCACCACGGGCACCGCATCATCGATCAGCGCGATCGGCCCGTGCTTCATTTCGCCCGCCGCATAGCCTTCGGCATGGATGTAGCTGATTTCCTTGAGCTTCAACGCGCCCTCAAGCGCCAGCGGATAATCCTGCCCGCGCCCCAGATAGAGCACATCGCGCGCCGGGGCGATCAGGTGTGCCATGGCGGCGATATCGTCATCATGATCGAGCGCCGCATTGAGCGCGGCAGGCGCTTCCAGCAGGTGGCGCACGATCTCGGATTCCTGCT
>JBIPOH010000457.1:0-2777 GCA_044379435.1 Novosphingobium sp. | reverse complement strand
CTTGCCCGCTGCCGGGCAATCGGCGCGGCTACTTGGCTTCGAGTTCGGCCTTGGTCAGCACGACCATGTTCTGCACCTTGGCGGCGTTGGCCGTCATCGCTTCGTCCGGCATCGCGACCATCCCGATCCGCGCGAGCGGGCCGGTCTTGCCCCAGCTCTTGACCCATTCCTTCATGAAGTCCTCAAGCCCCGGGATCGCGCGCATGTGCTCTTTCTTCACATAGACGAACAGCGGGCGCGCACCGGGATATTTGAAGCTGGCGATGTTGTCGTAGGTCGGATCGACCCCGTCCATCGGCAGGCCCTGCACCCGGTCGGCGTTTTCTTCCATGTAGGAATAGCCGAACACGCCCACAGCGCGCGGATTGCCGACGATCTTCTGGACGATGAGGTTGTCCTGCTCGCCCTGATCGACATAGCCGCCATCGTCGCGCACTTCGGTGCAGATCTTGCGGTATTCGTCCTCGTTGCTGTCCTTGAGCGCCTTCATCGCCGGATCGGTCTTGCAACCGACTTCCATCACCAGTTCCTTCAGCGCATCGCGCGTACCGGAGGTGCTGGGCGGGCCGTAAACGAGGATCGGATCGGCGGGCAGCGCCGGATCGACATCCTTCCAGGTCTTGGCGGTCTGCGGCTTGCCATAAGGCTGCGCCGCGAGCGCTTCATAGACGGTCTTGGGCGACAGGTTGAGCATGATCCCGCCCTTTGCCGAGGCAAAGGCGATACCGTCCAGCCCGACTTGCAGTTCGATGATCTCGTCGACCTTGTTCGAAGCGCAGCTATCGAATTCGGACGGCTTCATCCGGCGCGAGGCGTTGACCATGTCGGGGGTGTTGGGGCCGAGCCCGGAACAGAACAGCTGGATGCCGTTCCCCGTCCCGGTCGATTCAATCAGAGGCGAGCGCTTATCGGGGAACGACCGGGCGAAATTCTCCGCCACCAGCTTGGCAAAGGGATAAACGGTTGAAGACCCAACCGCGTGGACCGACTGATTGGCCGAACCGTCGCCGCTGTCGCAGGCGGTCAGGGTTGCAGCACCCAGCGCCAACAAGCCGCCGACCTTGAAGAACTTCGTGATAGAATGTGCCATGATTATTCCCGATGGGTTCGGATCGAACCCCTGCCCAAACGGCGCGTCAAGCCGCGCCCCGATCCGCCCCTAGGCGGACTTCATGACAAGCTTGTGACTATTTTTTGGCCGCGGATTGCGAAGCTGAATCTTTTGAACACAGCAGTAAGGGCAACTGAACGCAACTGCATGAGAACGCGCCACATTCCATCCATAATGGAGGTTTCTCGCTTAACAGCATCGTAACAGCTTGCATAGTATGACCCGCCGTATGGCACTCACGCGCCTCCTGTTCCGTTACGTCTTCGTCGCTGCGCTCCTCGCGCTGCTGGCGGCGCGTCCGGCTGCGGCGGATGATCATACTGTCCCAACCTTCGCTGCGGCCTGCCATGCCGTAACCGGCGCAGAGGTCACCGCGCGCGAGATGCAGGCGCGCGGGCAATGGATCTGCAACAACCAATCATGGCGGTCCGATGTGCCGGTGGTCTGGCTGCGGTTCGAGGCGGGAAGCTGGGATGGCGACAAGCTCCCGCAGCAGTTCTTCTCTCGCATTGCCCGGTTCACATCGATCACCTTCCACGCCATCGACGCCGATGGCGAGAGCCGCGTCACGCGCCTGACGCAGGCCGATGGCGTGCCGTTCCCCGCAGGCCCGGTGTTCCAGCTCCCCCTGCCCGAGATCACAGCCGAGACGACTGTGCTGCTGGCCCGGATCGAAGCCCCGCACTCGGTCCCGCTGCTGACCGAGGCGCGCATCACCCATGATCCGGGCAAGGCCGAATGGTCGCAGACCGAAATGATGCTGCTGGCCTTCGTGGTCGGGATGCTGGTGCTGCCGCTATTGTTCGACATCAGCTTCTTCCTGGTGCTGCGCGAACGCTTCGTTGTGCTCCATGCCGCAATGGTCAGCGCAATGATGGTCTATGTGGTGACGGCGGGAGGGTTGGCTTCGGCCTTCGTGACGCTGCCGATTGCTGTCCTCGCCGTAGTGTCGCCGCTGTCCTACGCCATCGGCGCAGGGCTATCGATGCTGTTCCTTGCGACCTTCCTGGAACGCGGCGCGCAGTCGCGGGTGATGCGCACCCTGACGATCGCGACCGGCTGGTTCACCATGATCGCGCCCGGGTTCTTCGCGCTCCAGCTCGATGCGACCCAGCCGTTCGACGACCGCGGCTACTTCATCACCTTTATCCCCTGCATCCTCGTGATCAGTGCCGCAGTGATCGAAGCCGTGCTGCGTGGCAGCCGCTCGGCACGCTATATCGCCGCCGCGTGGATGCCGATCATCATCGCCTCGATCGAACGACTGTTGCGCGGCTTTGGCTGGCACGTCGGCCCCTCCAGCCTCGACCAGATGATCTATGTCGCGGTCGGAATCGAAGTGGTGGTGATCAGCCTTGCCATTGCCGACCGCTTCCTTGCCCTGCGGCGCGAGCGCGATGCGGCGCTGACCGAAGCGAAGATGCTGGAACAGATCTCGACCCGCGATTCGCTGACGGGCCTGATGAACCGCCGCGCCATCGAAGCGCGTTTCAACGACCTGGTGGCACAGGGCTTCGATACCTTCGCGCTGGTCGATCTCGACCGGTTCAAGGCGATCAACGATCTTCACGGCCACCAGGTTGGCGATGCCGCGCTGATCGCCTGCGCCAGCGCGATCCGCGCGACCGGGGACCGCGATTCGATCGCGGTGCGGCTGGGGGGTGAA
>JBIPOH010000456.1:0-2791 GCA_044379435.1 Novosphingobium sp. | reverse complement strand
CCGGAAGGCTTCGGAGCCAGCCACACAATCAACGCTGCAAGTGCGAACAGGCCTGTGCAGCCCCAGAAAATCGCATTGGTAGAAAGGGTTACGCTTTCGGTCTGGACAATCTGTTCCAGCACCAGCCGCCCCTGCTCTGCGCTGAAACCGGCACTTTGCGGCAAGGGATGAACCACGCTGGCCAGATTGTCGTGCGAGATTTTGGCCTCGCGTTCCCACAGCGTGGTCGCCAGCGAGGTGGCAAAGGCACCTGCCAGCGTCCGCATGAAGTTCTGCAGGCCTGCCGCCGAAGCGGTCTGGTCCGGCCGCACCGATCCCAGCGCCAGCGCTGTCGTGCCAATGAAGAAGAAGGGCATGCCCAGCCCTTGCAGGAACTGCGGCAGGGAAATCGTGTAGAAATCCATCTGCGTCACCCAGCCGGTGCGCAGCAGCGACATCAGGCCCAGCCAGACCACGCCGAATGTGATCAGCTTGCGCACGTCGAAGCGCGCCATCATCGCGGCGGCCACGGGCGACATCAGCACGGCGAGCACGCCTACGAAAGCCGTGGCATACCCGGCGTAGGTCGCCGAATAACCGAGGTTGGTCTGCAGAAAGAGCGGCACCACCACGATGGCGGAAAAGAACCCGGCATAGGCAATGCTCTGCGCCGCGACCGCCGCACTATATCCGCGCTGCGCGAAGACCGAGAGATCGACCACCGGATTGGCTGCGGTCAATTCCCAGATCAGGAACGCGGCAAAGCCGACCACCGCTATCACGGCCAGAGCGCAGATAAACGAGCTGGCAAACCAATCGGCATTGCGCCCTTCATCCAGCAGGATCTGCAGCGCCGAAACCCAGATTACCAGCAGCACCAGCCCCACATAATCGATTGGCCGCTTCACCGTCGGCGTTTCGAACCGCAGCAGATAGCGCAGCGCAAATACCGTGCAGAACGCGACCACCGGCAGGTTGATGAAGAAGATCCAGTGCCAGCTCCAGCTGTCGGAAATCGTTCCGCCGAAGATCGGCCCGAGAATCGGCGCGACGACCACGGTCATGCTCCACAGGCCCAGCGCCATGCCCACCTTTTCCGGCGGGAAGATGCGCACCATCAGCGTCTGCGACATCGGCATGATCGGCCCGCCGCACAGGCCCTGGAAGATGCGGAACACGATCAGCGCCTCAAGGCTGCGCGAAAGCCCGCACAGCAGCGAGAACAGCGCAAAGCCGATGATCGCGGTCAGGAACACGCGCACCGCGCCAAACCGCGCGGCGAGCCAGCCTGAAAGGGGCACGCAGATCGCCTCTGCCACCGCATAGGAGGTGATCACCCAGGTGCCCTGCGAGGGCGAGACAGCAAGGCTCCCTGCGATGTGCGGCACGGAGACATTGGCGATGGTGATATCGAGCACCACCACGAAATTGGCGAGCGCCAGGCTGAGCCCGGCGAGCACAAGCTGCCAGCCCTTCAGGCTGATGGGCCGCAGATCCAGCGCCGCTGCGCCGCTCACGTCACTTGGCCCCGGTGTCGATCGTTGCGGTCATCGAAAGGCCGACGCGCAAGGGGTGCGCCTTCAGTTCCTTCGGATCGAGCGCGACGCGCACCGGCAGGCGCTGCACCACCTTGATCCAGTTGCCCGTGGCGTTCTGCGCCGGGATCAGCGCCTGCGCCGAACCCGTGCTGCCCGAAAAACCCACCACGCGGCCATGGAACACGACACTGCCGCCATAGAGGTCCGACGTGAGTTCGACCGGCTGCCCCGGCATCACGCGGCGCAGCTGGCTTTCCTTGAAATTGGCATCGACGTGCGCTTCGCCCAGCGGCACCACGGTCATCAGTACCGCGCCGGGGGCCACGCGCTGGCCCACCTGCACGTTGCGCTGCGTGACGATACCGTCCACCGGCGCGCGGATCACGGTGCGCGCCAGATCGAGCTTCGCACGATCGAGCCGGGCCTTGGCGGCCAGCACATCGGGGTTTTCCGCAGGGGCCGTGCCGCCCACCATCGCGGCATTGGCGTTGGATTGCCCTTCGGCCGACCCGCGTGAGGCACGCGCCTGCGCCAGATCCGCTTCAGCCACGGCCAGCTGTCCTTGCGCGGCGGCAAAGGCATTGCGCGCGCTCGACAGTTCCTCGCCCGAAACCGCGCCGCCTGAAACCAGCGCCTCGCGCCGCGTCAGATCGAGCCGGGCCCGCGCCAGATTGGCCGCTGCCACGCCCACGAGCGCCTGCTTGCGCCGGATATCGGCCTCGCTGGCGCTGACCTGCGCATCGAGCGCGGTGCCGGTGGCAACGGTCTGGTTCACCCGTCGCAGCGCCTGCGCCACTGCGGCTTCGGCCTCAGCGACGGCAATCCGCGCGTCGCTGGGATCAAGCTCCAGCAGCACATCGCCCTTCTTCACCGCCATCGTGTCGGTCGCGGCAACCTTGATCACCGTGCCCGCTGCCAGCGCCGTCACAGGCGCGATTTCCGCTGCGACGTAGGCGTTGTCGGTTTCGACATAGCGTCCGGCAAACAGCAGTTCATAGCCGCCGTAAAGCACGCCTGCGCCAAGGACGACCGCGCCGAGAATGGCAAAGCCGCGCTTGCGCTTTGCGCTGGCGTCCGGTGCCGCATCCGCGGCCACCGGGGTGGGCTGAGCTGCGGTGCGGGTGTCGTCCAGCATGATCTGGGGGTCGCGGTCGGCCATCGGGTTTTCCTTGGTCATGCTTTCGGGCCGTATCCGCCGCCCAGCGCACGGATCAACTCGACATTGACGATCAGCGCGCGCGCATCGAGCGCGGCGACAAGCTGGCGGTTCCTGA
>JBIPOH010000455.1:0-2795 GCA_044379435.1 Novosphingobium sp. | reverse complement strand
ATCTTGGCGCAAGGCCCCACATTGGAGCTAATGGCGCGCAGGCGTCCAATGACACAGCAGGAGCACATAACTTGGCCAGCATGGGACTGAGCATCGACGAACAGAAGGCGGTCGACCGTTTCCGCAAGGCGGTGGTCGACCCATCGCAGACCAAGCTCGTCATCCTCGATTTCTGGGCCGAATGGTGCGGCCCGTGCAAGGCGCTGACCCCGGTGCTGGAAAAGGTTGCAGCCGAATATGCCGACAAGGGCGTGGTACTGTCCAAGCTCAACGTCGACGAGGAACAGTTCATCGCCGCGCAGTTCCAGGTGCGCTCGATCCCGACGGTCTATGCGATGTTTCAGGGCCAGCCGATCGCCGACCTGACCAGCGCCCGCAGCGAATCGCAGTTAAAGGCCATGCTCGACCAGCTGCTCGCACAATTGCCGATCGATGGCGGCGCGGCCGATGGCGTGCCGGTTGAACCGCAGGGCCCCTCGCCCGAGGAGATCGCGCAGTTCGTGATACTGGGCGAGGAAGCACTCGCCGCTGGCGATCCCCAGCGCGCGGCTGGCATCTTTGCACAGATCACCGAATTCGCTCAGGACAATGCCCCCGCCCATGCCGGTCTGGTGCGTGCGCTGGTGCAGCTGGGCGAAGTCGATCAGGCCAAGCAGGTGATGGAGGTGATCGATTCTGATCCGCGCCTCGCCACCGATCCCGCCATCGCGCCCGCCCGCAGCGCGCTCGAACTCGCCGGCACCCGCGTCGATGACAGCGAGCTTGCCGCCCTGCGCGCTGCTGCCGCTGCTGCGCCCGAGGATATGGACGCGCAGTTCGCCTTTGCTGAGGCCGCCTTTGCCGCAGGCCAGCGCGATGATGCAGCCGACACGCTGCTCGCCATGATCGCCGCTGACCGCGAGTGGAACGAGGGCGCGGCGCGGGCCAAGCTGCTCAAGATCTTCGAGGCGACCGGCCTTGAAGACGAATGGGTGGTCGGCGTCCGCCGCCGCCTGTCGCGCGTATTGTTTGGATGACCGCAAACACCATGACCCGCCGCCTTTCCATCTTCCCGCTGACCGGCGCCGTGCTGTTCCCTGGCATGCAACTGCCGCTCCACATCTTCGAGCCGCGTTATCGTGCGCTGGTGGGCGATGCGCTGATCCGGGATCGCCAGATCGCGATGATCCAGCCGCAGCGCGCTGTGGACGGCGCGCCGCTCTACTCTGTCGGATGCATCGGCAAGATCGGCGAAGTGCAGGCGATGGACGACGGACGCTACAACCTCATCCTCGAAGGCACGGCGCGGTTCCGGCTGGTGCGCGAGCTGGATGTGGCTACCGCCTTCCGCCAGATCGAAGCCGAGGTCTATGCCGAAGACGAGGACGAAACCCTCTCCCACGCCCAGCGCGGCGGGTTTGAGCGGGAGGCGCGGCGTTTTGCCGATATGCAGGGCTATTCGGTCGACTGGGATTCGGTTGAGCGGCTGGATGATCGCTCGCTGATCAACGGCGTCTCGCAGATCGCCCCGTTCGATCCGGCGTCGAAGCAGGCGCTGCTCGAAGCCGAGACGCTGACCGACCGCTGCGAATTGCTGGTGCAGCTGATGCAGTTCTACGGCCGCACCGATGGCAGCGAGGAAATCACGACGCTGCAATAGCGGGCAGGGCGTTGCTGCCGGTTTCAGGCAGATGTAGCGGGTGCGCTACCCCATCGCCTCCAGCACATCTTCCAGCCGCGCCGGATCGCCCAGCGCGATGACCGTGCCGTCACTCCCGGCATCCAGCGGATTGCCTTGCCAGTCCGCCATCATACCCCCTGCGCCTTCAACCACCGGGACGAGCGCGGCGTAATCATAGAGCTTGAGCCCCGCCTCGATCACCACATCGACATGGCCGCTCGCGACCAGCCCGTAATTGTAGCAGTCCCCGCCGAACACGATCTTCTTTTCCGCCACCTGCTTGGCGACCGACATGAAGGCGTCGGCCTCTTCATTGGTGAACAGGTGCGGGCTGGTGGTGGCGAGCACGGCCTCGCTGAGTTCCTTGAGGGGCCGTGCCTGCGCGGGCTTGCCATTGAACAGCGTCGGCTGGCCGATGCGGCCCACCCAGCGTTCGCCCGCAATCGGCTGGTCGATGATGCCGAGCACGGGCCAGCCATCCTGAAGCAACGCGATCAGCGTGCCGAAGATCGGGCGGCCCGCGATGAAGCTGGTGGTGCCGTCGATCGGATCGAGCACCCACTGGCGGCCTGCGCCCTCGTTGCGGGTGCCGTATTCCTCACCGATGATCCCGTCGGCGGAGAACTCGGCCTCGATCAACCGGCGCATCGCGGCCTCGGCGGCACGGTCGGCTTCGGTGACGAAGCTGCGGTCGGCCTTCTTTTCCTCGCTCCACTGGCCGCGAAACAGCGGACGGATCGCGGCCCCGGCGAGGTCGGCGAGGCGCAGGGCGAGGGCGAGATCTTTATCGGTCATGGCGCTTCCCAATAATCGAAGGCTTCGGCCTGTCGAGCCTGCGTATAGGCCCGCGCCTCCGTCCCCTCCCATTCCAGCGGCAGGTCGTCGTAAACGCCTGTGCGACTGACGAACCAGCCCTGTCCCGGTAGGCCATCCGATTGGCGCACCACCAGCACCGCGAGGCCCGGTTCGCCCACTACGCGCCCGTCATCGTCGATGCGGTCGAGGACTTTGCACAATTGCCGCATCAGCGGGCGAGTGAAGGTGTGGCCGAGCGCGCCGAGCATCTCGGAATAGGTCAGCGCCGTGCGCTGCTGGGCGGCGCTGATGAGAATGTCCCGAACCTCGCCGGGATCAA
>JBIPOH010000097.1:0-9939 GCA_044379435.1 Novosphingobium sp. | reverse complement strand
GTCCACGGCACTGCCGTTGCCAGCCTGATGGTGGCCGCCCACGATGGCCGCAACATCATGGGCATCGCCCCGAATGCGCGGCTGGCGTTCTTCAATCCCTATGATTCCGCTGCGTCCACATCATGGGCCAATGTTGGCCGGGCCATCGATGCGGTGGCCAGCAACGGGGCCAGCGTCATCAATCTTTCGCTGGGCGAGCCGGGCGTGGCTTTCTCACCGAGGTGGGACACGGCCCTGAAGGGTTCAGCCAAGGCAAGCTCTGTCGTCTCGGTCATCGCGGCAGGCAACGACGGGCTGACCCAGACCAGGAACGTGCAGTGGTCGGCGGCCAAGGGCATATCGTTCCTCGTTGTCGGCTCGGTCGATGCCAACAACGTGATCTCCACTTTCTCCAACCGCCCGGGCAACGCCTGCCTGCTGGTTGGCGGCAAATGCAATACCGCTGCCGCTTTCGGGAAAGGCGGGCCGCTCAGGAACTACTTCCTCGTCGGCCCCGGTGAAAACGTGTTGGCCTCCAATGGGCAAGGCGGCGTGGCGCGCTATTCGGGCACGTCGCTGGCCGCGCCGCTGGTGGCGGGTACGGTTGCGCTGCTGCAGGGCCGCTGGCCCTGGCTCAAGAACTTTCCGCTGGAAACCGCGCAGATCATCCTGCGTTCGGCCAAGGATCTGGGCGCGCCCGGCGTCGATCCGGTCTATGGCTGGGGCCTGCTCGATGTTCAGGCGGCGCAATCACCGCTCAATTTCAACAACCTGATCTACTACACTGTCCGCAATGGCGTTTCGACGCCGCAGACCATCACTGCCGTGCGCAGCAGCACCTACCGGGCGGCATGGGCCGCGCAGGGCGCCTATATCAGCGCATTCGAGATGATCGGCGGAACGTCGCGCGATTTCCTTCTGCCGCTTTCGCCCAATCTGGCGGGCGCCAAGGTCGGTTCGCTCTGTTTTCAGGATTTCGTCTACAACCGGCTGGTGGCGTGGGCCAGTGCCCCGGCCATCGCGAATGTCGGCGGGCATCTGACGCTGAGCGATACCGGCGCGGCTGCCACGCTGCCGGTGAGTGCAGGCTTCAAGATGGCGCTGCGCTCGCGGCTCATGCCCGTGGGCCCGAACGAGCGGGCCGCGCGCAATTTCCGCGCCGAGAACAGCCTGACCATCGGCGATGTGCATGACCGCTTCAGCGTGACCGTCGGGCAGGGCTCTGCCACACTCAACACGCTGCAATCCGGCTTCGGGCTCGAAAGCGACTATGCGCCGCTTGATGGCGGTGTGAACCCGGTTGCCGGGTTCGCTTCGGGCGGGGCACACATGCGCGCCAGCATTGCCCTGCGGCCAGACCTGCGCTTCACGATCGGCAACAGCCAGACCCGGCCCGATCCGCTGGGCGGCGCGCCGCGCAGCTTGCAGGACGGGTTCGGACGTGACAGCCTTGCTCCGGCTGACGGGCGCTATGGCGCGGCGGCGCGCAACGTGCAGGTGGACTATGCCCCGCGCCCGTGGCTGAGCCTGAGTGCGACCTACACCTCGCTGCTGGAAACCGGTGGACTGCTCGGCGTGCGCTCGAACATGCTGGACGGCCTCGTGGGTGGTTCCCGCACCGAAGCCCTGACGCTGGGCGGCTCGATCGCGCCCGCTGCTGGGCTGCTGATCTCGGCCTCGGGCACGCGCAGCACCAGCCGCAGCCGCGATGGCGGCGCCGCTCTGCGCACCGGGCAAGGCGGGCTGGGCGCATCGGCGTTTGCCTTTGCCATCGCCAAATCGGGCGTGATGCGCAGCGCCGATCAACTGCGCCTCTCGCTGTCTCAGCCATTGGCGGTGACGCAAGGTTCGGTGGAACTGACCACGATTGGCGTAATCGACCGCGAAACCGGCACGCTTGGCCCGGTTACCCAATCGCTTGGCGTCAAGGAGCGCGCGCGGCTGGTGAGCGAGGTGAACTATGGCCTGCCGCTGCAGCACGGGCTGGGCGAACTTTCGCTGTTCGGGCGCGGCGATCTGCGCGAAGACGCGCGCAATGCGCAGGGCTTTTCGACTGGCGTGCGCCTTAAGCTTAGCCTCTAGGACTCGCGATCTTAACCAAATCGGAAGGCCGTTAGGCGCATACCACGGTGAAGTTCCGTGGATTTGCATCATGCGCGTTTCGTCGTTCCGGCTGATAGTTATGGGGTTTGCGGCATGGAACTTGTCCGTGCCCGCAGCCGCGCAGCCAGCGCGCTTCAATCAGCTGATCGGCGAATCGCGCGCCGCGATGCTGGCCGATCCTGCCGCCGCACTGAACCTTGCGCGGCAAGCCATCGTAGCGGCGAGCCCTATCGCCGATCCGCGCGAACGCCAGCTCGCCGAAGCGCAGGGCCACTGGCTTGAGGCCGAAGCGCTCAACCGCACCGGCAAGGCGGATCAAGCCGCTGCCGTCGCCAAGGCTGCGCTCAAGGTTGTCGAACAATCGGGCGCTGGATCGAAGCTAAATGGTGATCTGCTGGCCACGATCGGCCAGATCGCGCGAGCCAAGGGCAATGTCGTCACCGCGCTTTCGGTTTACCAGCGCGCCTTCCACATCTTCGAAACCACGGGCGAGCGCCGCAGCCAGGCCAAAGTGCTGCAATACATCGGCACGCTCTATTTCGAGGCTGGCGATTTCGAGCGGATGCTCAAGTATTATGCCGACTCCGCCGAACTGTTCGACGATCCGGCCATCCGCGTTGCCGCGCGCAACAACCAGGGCGACGCGCTGGTCGAACTGAAGCGCTACCCCGAAGCATTCGTCCGCTATCGGCAGGCGCTGGACATCGCGCGTTCAATGGATAACGACGATCTTGTCACCAGCATCCTGACCAATATGGCCTCTGCCCAGATCCGCGCCGGCAACCTTGCGGCGGCTGGGCAGCTGGTGGCGCAGGGGCTTGCCTCCAACGGCGCGCGCGATCCCGAACTTGCGGCTTTCCTCCACGGCGTGCAGGCCCAGATCGACTGGGCGCGCCGCGATGCCGCCGCAGCGCAGGCCAACCTCGATATCCTGTTCAAAGGTCAGGACCCGGCGACCACCAACCACGAATTTGTCGATTTCCATGATCTGGCCGCCCAAGTCTATGCGGCGATCGGCAACTACCCGCTCGCTCTGGCCCATGCCCGAGCCTATCAGCGGCTCGACGAGGAACGCCGCGCGGTCATGGCATCGACCAATGCCGCACTGATGGCGGCGCAGTTCGATTTCGCGAATCAGGAGCTCAAGCTCTCCCGTGTGCGGGCCAAGAAGCTGGAAAGCGACATTGCGCTGCAGAAATCGCGCGAACGCTATGACCGGCTGACGTTTTACGGGCTGATCGGCTTGCTGCTGATCGCCGGGCTGGTGGTCAGCGGGCTGGTCAAAGCGCTGCGTGCAATCCGCCTCAGCCGCAATGAAGTGACGCGCGCCAACATCACGCTGCAGGATACCAATGACGAACTGGAACGCGCGCTAGATGCCAAGACCCGGTTCCTTGCCACCACAAGCCACGAGATCCGCACACCGCTCAACGGCATTCTGGGCATGACCCAAGTGCTGCTGTGCGACAGCAGCGTAACCGGGGCCGTGCGCGATAGGATCAAGACCGTGCACGATGCCGGGACCACGATGAAGGCGCTGGTCAACGACATCCTCGATGTTGCCAAAATGGAAACCGGCGGGGTCAATGTGGAGCCCGAGATCACCAGGCTGCGTCCGCTGCTGGGCGGTGTGGCCGACTTGTGGAAGAGCCAGGCTGCGGCGCGCGGCATTGCGGTGAAGGTGGATCTGGCCGGATGCGCCGAACTGGTGCTCTGCGATCCGCGCCTCGTCCGCCAGATCACGTTCAACCTGCTATCCAACGCGGTGAAGTTCACCGAGGCGGGCGAAGTACGGCTGGTCGCCTCCTCACGCGAAGGCCAGTTGCGGATTGCGGTTTCCGATACCGGTATCGGGATTGCGCCGGAGCACGCTGAGGATATCTTCAAGTCGTTCCATCAGGTCGATAACAGCACGCAGCGCCAATACGGCGGAACGGGGCTGGGCCTTGCCATCAGCCGCAATCTGGCGCGGGCGATGGGCGGCGATGTGATGGTGACGAGCGAAGTGGCCAAGGGATCGACCTTCACGCTCTCCCTGCCCTTGCCCGAGGACGCCAGCGGCAGCGCCGCCGTGTCAGCGACTGCACCGGAGGCGATGGCCGCAATCGACACCGAAGAACCGGCAGTCAGCGTCCTGCCGCGCAGCGTGCTCCTGATCGAGGCCAGCCCGCTCGGCCGCAATGTCATGGCCAAGGCCATCGCCTCGGCCGATCTTGATGTGACCGGCTGCATGGATGGTGCGGCAGCAGGCGATGCCGCTGGCGACGGGATTGCCCTCATCGTTGCCGATATCGCCTCGGTCGGCGGCTGGGACAGCCTTGCCGCCTTGCTGGCGCATCCGGCGTGGGCAGGCCGCAAGGTTCCCGTCCTCGCACTGGTGCAAGGCGCAATCGAGGAAACCATCCAGGCCAGCGCCGCCGCGCTCGGCGTGACCAACATCCTTTCCCGCCCGATGTCGCCCGCTGCGCTGCGGGCGGGGGTGAACTCCATGATCCCGGCACCGGAAAGACCCGGAAGCAAACGAGGAAGAGCTGCAGCATGACCTATCAGGGCCAAACCCCGACCGCTCCGCAGGCGGACGACGCGCAGGCGATCCAGATCAAGGCGCTCTATATAGAGGACGATCCGATCAACCGGCTGGTCGTGCGCGACATGCTGGGCGTGGTAGGCATCGGCTACGAGGAAGGCATCGACGGGCTGGACGGGCTTGCCAAGCTGGAACAGGACGAGTTCGACATCGTGCTGGTCGACTTGCGCATGCCGGGGATGGACGGACTTGAAGTGACGCGCCTGATCCGCGCCCGCCGCGATGCCAAGGCCGAGATTCCGATCGTGGTGATCACCGCCGATACGGGCTCAGGCATCCAGCAGGACTGTCAGGAAGCCGGGGCGCAGGACCTGCTGCTCAAGCCTGTCGCCATGCAGCCACTGCTCGATACGATCTGCCTTCAGGTGCTCTCTTCGAACCCGGATATGGACATGATCTGACCGGAACTGCGCCGCATCAGGCGGCGAGGCGCCTTTGCGCTTCAGGCTCCCACAGGCGCGGGCGGCGCGCGGGGTTCGCATCACGGTCGGATGCAATGGTCGCGATCTCGGTAATTCCCATGAACTGCAATTGCGTATGAATGCAGTGCACCTGATGCGCGGCCATGGCCGCATTGCGCCAGGGGCCCGTCTGGGCGGCCAGCACAATCGCCTTCTTCCCGGCCAGCAGGCCCCGGGGGCCATCGACGGTATAGCGGAACGTACGGTCTGCGCGGATCACGTGATCGAACCACGCCTGCAGGTGCGGATCCAGTCCCATGGCAAAGAGCGGTACACCGAAGCCTTTGCTGCCAGCGGATCGGCGCGACCACTGGGCCAGCGCGGGCGTGATCGGATGGTGCCCGATCTGCGCTCCGATCACCAGCAATTCCGCCGCTTCCAGTTCGCTCACCAACAGATCCGAGCGCGCCCGTTTGGCGTTGCATGGCGCCGCGCCTTGCAGTGCGGCAGGAGCAAGTTCGGCAAGATCGCGCCGAATCACCTGCATGCCGGGCACATGTTCCCCCACCAGAGCCACCAGATCGGCAAGCTGGGCGTGCACCCATGCCCTGTCGGAAGTGGTTTGCGGCAACAGCGTGAGGGTGTTCATGGGTCTGGCCTTCCGGCAGGGGCACTGCCGCATTCGTTAAACTACTAAGTAACACCACCACTGTTTGACTGATTCGCCCAATCGGATTGATGCCGATTTGACTGGGACGGCCAACCGAAGGTGCCGAAATGACGACAAAAGATCTGGAACATGACAGCAAAAACCCGACCGGTTGGCAGCCGGCCGGGTTTGTTTGCAGAACTTATTTCAAAAGCTGGCTGCGTTACTTGCGCCCTTGGGCCATCCGCCAGATCGGATTGTCCGGACGCGGCAGATTCCGGTAGATCACCGAAGCGCTGTTCCAGATCACCAGATCGCCCGGCTGCCAGGCATGGTCATAGACGAACGGGCGCTCGGTGGCCAAGTTGCGCAGGCCGGTCAGGAAGGCTTCGCTCTCCGAAAACTCCATGCCCGAAACCTGGATCGCGGTGCTGTCGATCAGCAGGCCATGCCGTCCGCCCGGCAGATTCTGAACCAGCGGCAGCTCGGCACTCTGGCGAGCCATCCATTGCATCAGGCGCTGATGGCCAGGCTCGGCCTCGTGATAGAGGCGATCATGCCAGAACCCGTGCAGCACGCGCAGCCTTGCCAGTTCGCGCTGCTCGGTCTGCGTGAGACCATCCCACGCCGCAGCCGTGCGGCAGAAGGCGGTGGGTGCCGCGATATTGCCCTGCCCGGGAATGGACATGATCGAAACCCCGCCGGGCGCCTGACCAAGGACGTGATCGCTTTCCCAGACCTCCCCGTTGCGGACATATTCAGCCAGCGCAGAGACCTTGGGGTCACCAACAATCAGGTAATCTTCAGGCCCCGGCTGCCGGGCGCCCGACCCCGGACCATGCAGCATGGCATCAAACCGTTCGGCAAATGAACGCAATGGCCGCTCAGGACAGAATGCCTGCCTGACGACAATTACCTCCGTGTCCTCCAGTAGTGCGAGAAGCCATTCCCGATCTCCAATCAACAGATCGGCCAGACCGCGCCGGTCGAGGGTCAAGATCGTTCCTGCCGAATTCCCGAGAGAATTCGCCTTCATGTCATCGATGGTCATAATTAACCGACCTCCATTCCAAGGAGATGGGAAAAATTTGCCACATTTTAAGGGGTTTTTATTATATTTTTATTTTGATCTATATCAATGTTAACTTGGTAAAAATTTGTAATTATTGGTCAGGGATGCTCCAAAAACGGCCCAGCGCATGGTTCAGGCGTGATCAAACCGGTCGTGCATCGCCCGGTCGATCAGCTGGCGCACCACCGGATTGGGGAAGCGCCGCCGCGTGGTGACAGCCAGAAATGTCTCGGCAATGCCGGGCAATGCTTCCGCCTCCACCAGCATTCCGGAGCCAAGCTCATCACGCACCACGATGGGGGGGAGAACCCCCAGCGCGTGCCCCTCGCGCACCAGCAGTCGCATCATCGCCATATCGTCTACCTCGGCAGCAATCTGCGGGCGCAGTCCCAGCCGGTCGGTCAACGCATCGAAACCGTTGCGCACCCCGCCCCCAGCGGTCGGCAGGATGACGGGATGCTTGCGCAGAAGCTCTGCCACAGCCCGGGTCTGCCCCAACAGCGCGGGCGTACCGATGAGGCTGACAGGTTGCTCGGACAGACGGTGCACGATGATGGGCGCAAGGGCATCGTTTGCCGGCGCCTGATTGGTCAGCACCACATCGAGCGCAAGGGACTGGAGCGCCAGCAGCAGTTCGCTCTGACTGCCCGAGCGCAGCACGACCTCGATATCGGTGCGGTCGAGAAGCGGGCCGACGAAGCTGATCTGGAAATTGCGCGAAAGCGTGGCGAGCGCCCCGATCCGGACAGCCTGCCGCGCAGCGCCGGTTTCCCTGAGGGTGCCAAGCAATTCGTCGCCGGTCGTGAAGATCGCCTCGGCATGATCGAGCGTGATGCGGCCCGCCTCGGTCAGGTGGAGCGCCCGCCCGCGCCGTTCGAACAGCGCATGGCCCAGCCGGTCCTCCAGCTTGCGGATCTGCACCGACAACGCCGACTGCGAGACGTTGAGCCGCTGCGCCGTGCGCGAAAGGTTGCCGTCCTGCGCAACCGCCCAGAAATAGCGGAGATGATTGTAGTTGAAGTCTGCCATATCGTTCACTTAAAGCGAACAATATGGGCTAAACAATGAATTTTTAGCACTGGAAACATTTCGTTAGAGACCGCGGCATCGACGGACAGCCCCTCCACTGGAGCCCAGACCATGCCCCATGCCGTTCTTCTTCCGCCCGTGTTGCTGGCACTGGCCGCCGCACTCGGCTTTGCCCGGCCGCACCGGATTGGCCGCAGCGCACTGGCGCTGATCGAACTGCTGGCGCTGTCTGCGCTCGCGCTGGCCATCGGCACCATGGTGGTCGTGGGCCTGAGCGGACCTTCCACCCTCGTCGTTGCAGCAGCAGGCCCCGCCCTGCCCCTGCTCGCCTTCCGACTGGATCTGATCAGCGCGGTCATGCTGCTGCTGGTGAGCTTCGTCGGCTGGATCGTGGTGCGCTATGCACGGGTCTATCTTGATGGCGAGGAACGCCACGGGCTGTTCATGGCCTGGCTGGCGACAACGCTGGCGATGGTCATGATGCTGGTGACGGCGGGCTCGCTGATCCAGCTGATCGGCGCGTGGATCGCTACCAGCCTTGCACTGCACCAGTTGCTGCTGTTCTATCCCGAACGGCTTGCAGCACAGCGCGCCGCCCGCAAGAAGTTCGTCACGGCCCGCGCCGGGGATGCCGCGCTGCTGGCCGCTGCGCTGCTGCTTTTCAGCGCCTATGGCACGACCGACCTCGCCGCGATCCTCGACACTGCGCGTGCGGGCATGGGCGGCTACGCGGCAATGACGGCCGCCGGGCTGCTCGCGCTGGCCGCACTGCTCAAGTCGGCGCAGTTCCCGCTGCACGGCTGGCTGACCGAAGTGATGGAAGCCCCCACACCGGTTTCCGCGCTGCTTCACGCCGGTGTGATCAATGCAGGCGGCTTCCTGCTCATCCGCTTTGCCGATGTCATGCTGCTGGCGCCCGGCGTGCTGGCCGTGCTGGTCATGATTGGCGGGTTCACCGCGCTGTTCGGCGGGCTCGTGATGCTCACCCAGCCCGCGATCAAGACGTCGCTGGCGTGGTCGACAGTGGGCCAGATGGGCTTCATGATCATGCAGTGCGGGCTTGCGCTGTTCCCGCTCGCGCTGCTGCACATAGTGCTCCACTCGCTCTACAAGGCGCACGCCTTCCTCGCCTCGGGCGGTGCAGTCGAACAGATCGCGGCAGCGCGCCGGCCCGGCCCGGTGGCCATCCCCCGCCCGGCAGCGGTTGGCCGCGCGTTCCTTGCCGCACTGGCGATCTATGGCCTGATGAGCTTCGCGTTCGATGCCATCCCCGGTTTCCACACCAAGTCGCCGCAGGCGATCGCGCTGGGAGCCATCCTGATCTTCGGTGTCGCCTACCTCTTCGCGCAGGGCCTTGCCGATACCGCCCCCCGCGCGCTCACCCGGCGCATGGCGGTGTACGCGGTGGCGGCTTCGGTGGGCTATTTCACGCTGCACGGGGTTGCCCTTTCGCTGACCGCCGGAACGCTGCCCGCAACGCCCGCGCCGGGGCCGCTGGAATGGACCCTGATGGTGCTCGCCGTGCTCAGCTTCGGCCTGGTCGCGGTGGCGCAATCGATGTTCCCGCTGTGGGCCTATCACCCGGCAGCGGCGGGCCTGCGCGTCCACCTTTCCAACGGCCTTTATGCCAACGCCCTGTTCGACCGGATGCTCGGCGGCTGGACCATCAAGCGGTCTGCCTGAGCCTCACTCCCGTTCCCGAAGGATCCCTGCCATGCTCATGATCCCTGCCGACAACAGCCAGACCCTCGCCCAGCTCAAGCTTGCGGCAGACAGCGCCGCACGCGCCATCCCGCCAGTCTGGCCGCTGGCCTCCAGCGTCGCGGTCAATCCCTGGCTGGGCCAGACCGGCCTTTCGCTGGCAGAGACCGCCGCCTTGATGGCGCGCGTGGCCGGGGCGCCGGTCACCATGCCGCGCGCCTGGTTCCGCGAGCGCCTTGCCAGCGGCGCGATTACCGAGGCAGACTTGGCCGCCGCCCTTGCCGCTTCACCCCATGCCGCCAAGCCAGGTTCGCTGGCCGCGCTGCAGGCCGCCATCGCGCGCGATCCGGCACCCATCGCTGCCGTGCCGACTGTGGCCGATCTGGCGGCGAGGGCCTCAGGCATCGATTGGCCCGCG
>JBIPOH010000129.1:0-8661 GCA_044379435.1 Novosphingobium sp. | reverse complement strand
ATGCCTCCGATACGCACGACATGGCGGCGCGCGTGCCGGACAACCACGGCGTGTATATGGTGCCCGCCTTTGTGGGGCTGGGCGCGCCGCACTGGGATACGCAGGCGCGCGGGTTGATCTCTGGCCTGACGCTGGATTCCACGCAGGCGCATCTTGCGCGCGCGGCGTTGGAGGCTGTGGCCTATCAGACGCTCGATCTGATCACCGCGATGCGCGAGGATGCCAATCCGGGAGAGGGCGCGCTGCGTATCGATGGCGGCATGGCGGCCAACGACTGGCTGGGGCAGTTTCTTGCGGATATGCTGGTCGCCCCGGTCGAACGCCCGGTGAGTGTCGAGACGACCGCACTGGGCGCGGCGTTTCTGGCCGGGCTGGCGACAGGTGTGTGGAGCGATCTTGCCGCGCTGGAAGCGACATGGGCGGCAGATCGGCGGTTCGAGCCGAAAATGGATGCCGCCCTGCGCAGCGAACTGGTGGCCGGTTGGCACAAGGCCGTGGCGCGGGCGCTACTGTAGCAGCGCCTCGGCGCGGGCGAGGTCCTCGGGCCGGTCCACATCGAGCGCCAGCGCCGGATCGAGCGGCAGAGTGGGCGCGCCGCGCAGCAGGCTGGCTCCGCCGCGATCTCCGCCCAGTGCGGTCAGCGCAGCGAAATGCTGTGCTCCAAACAGCGCTGGCGGCATGGCCACCCCGCTGGCCGATGTGGCGATACGCTCACCGCCGAAAGCCGCGACGAGCGCGCGGATATGCGCCTGCGGCACGAGCGGCATATCGGCCAGCGCGACCAGCACGGCGCGCGCGCCGCCTTGCTGCGCTACCGCCACGCCCAGCGCCAGCGAACGCGCCTGCGGAGCGCCGGGGGGATCGAGCGGAACCGCCGTGTAGCTGAGCGCGGCAAGATCAGGCACATCCGGGCCGACGACGGCATAGCGCGCGGCAAAGGGCAGGGCCGCCAGCATCTGCGCCGCGTGCAGCGCCAGCGGTTTTCCGCCGAGCGGTGCGATCAGCTTGGGGCCACCAAAGCGCGCGGATTGGCCGCCAGCCAGCAGCACCAGTGCAATTCCGGTGAAAGCTGGCTCCGCTGCGGCTCGCTCAGTTGCGGGTGGGGACATGGGAGGCTGGATCGTGCTCCATCCGGCCCGTCGCGCGACCGCTCCAGCCGGGCATTCCGGCGCAAGCCTGATAATCCTGCACCAGTTCGCCGAGGATCGAGAGCGCGAGGGTGCCCGGATCGCGGGTGGCTGGGATGAGGCCGATGCCGCCGCGCAGCATATCGAGGCGCGTTTGCGGTACCCCGATGAGGCGCAGGCCGGTGAGCCGAGCATGGTGGGTGCGCGCGCTGCCCACAGCGCCGTGATAGAACCCGTCCTGCGCCAGGGCATGGGGCAGAAGCTGCTCTTCCCAATCGTGATCGTGGAACAGGAAGACGAACGCCGTCCACGGATCGCCGGTGAGATCGGGCAGGGCCGTCCGGCTGACGAGCGGCGTGATGCCCGGCACGGCCATGGCAAGGCGGTCGGTAGCGGGGGCATAGCCCTCGACGACCACGCCGTATGCCCGCGAGAGGCGGACCAGCGCGGTAAGGTCTTCGCCGTGGCCCAGCGCGACAAGCCGCAGCGGCGGCGCATAGTTGCGCTGGAAGCCGCGGGCGCCCGGCGCATCGGAGAGCGCGGCGCCGTCTTCCGTCAGCCGCAGCGCAGCGGCCCGGCGAGCATCGAGACGGGCCAGGACGGCGCGCAGCACGGCAGGATCGGGGCAGGGGGTGAACAGCAGATCGATGCCGCCGCCACAGGGCAGCCGGATATCGAGATAGGGCGAACCGACGCCGTAGCGGACGGTGCGGCCGCGACCTTGCGCCAGCACGTCCTGCGCCTCGGCGATTACTGCCGCTTCGATGCAGCCGCCCGAAAACGACCCGGCGCTGCGCCCATCAGCCAGCACCGCCATCTGCGCCCCGACCCCGCGCGAGGAGGCGCCTTCGATGCCCGTCAGCGTGACCAGCACGCCGCCAATCCCGGCCGCGATGCCTTCAGGCAGAAAGCCGATAATGCTGTGATCATCATGCGCTATCATTGCGAAGAACCTGGATATTGCAGCCGCAAAGAAGCCGGAGCGCGGCACTTGCGGATCGATTCATTGGCCAGCCGCAGCCGTTCGGCCTTGAGCGAGCCACTGGTAAGCGGGAACTGGCGTTCGTGTGCCAATTCTGCAGCGGTGAAGGGCTTGGTGCCTGCCGGCACGCTTTTGCCGCCTAGCACAAATACCACGTAGTTCATGAGATCGGCAAGCTGGCCATTATCAGTGATGCGGCTGTGTGCCACGTTGGGAAGGCGCAGCAGATAGGCGCGCGCGCCAGGCGTGCACATGAACCAGCCCACGCGGTCTTTGATTTCGGGAAGCTTGGCTGGAACCGTTGTGCCGCGCACGCCGTGGCAGCCCGCGCATTGCTCGATGAAATCGCTCTGCGCCTGTTCCGGGTCGATCATCAGCGGACGGACCGACGCCGGAATATCGGGCGAGTGGTTATCAGGCTCTGCCGCACGCAGCGCCGGGAAGGCTACGCCAACCAGCAGCGCTGCGGTGGTAAAAAGGCTTATCCATCGTTTCATCAAGTGGTCCATAGACCTCTCTGTAGCGCGCCGGAAGCCCCTCCCTCTCCGGCGATGTAGCTATACTCAAGCTGTGCCGACGAGCACGGCGGTGGAGCAGTGATACTCCATGCTGGATGTGCCGAAGCACCAGATCACGTCGTTGTTCAGCTGCGGCACATAGAGCTGCGTCTCGCGGTCGGTGCCATCGCAATCGCACTTGTTGCAGTAGGCCTTGCCGCAGCAATCGCGGTAGGCGATCAGATAAGCGCGGCCATCATCGGGATTGATGCAGGTGCCGACCCACGAGACCGGCGAATGCTCTGCGCCCGGCGGGCAGCGATTGAGCGTGCCGCCGCAGCACGAGCAGAGCGACCCGTCGATCGCACAGTAGCGCCAGTAGGTGCACTTGGTATCGTCCGTGCTTTGCGCGTTGCGGGCAAAGTTCGTCTTGGCCTCGGGCGAGCGATCGGGCTTGGCAGCACTTGCCCGGCTGACGGGCAGCAGCGGAAACGCGGGCGCTGCCACCAGCGCAAGGCCGAGCCGCGAGAGAATGCCGCGCCGCGAGGTGCCGCCCGCAAAGCGGCGAAGCAGCTTTTCGCCAATGGCGTCGGGATTGAAGGTCTTCATGAGCTTGTCCCCTAATGACCAGGAAGAGTCAGGCGCTAATTCGGTGAGAAGAATGGTGTGAGAGCGTTCAGTTGACCACGGCCTTGAGCTTGCCGATGTAATCCTGCACCGAGCCGATGCCCATCTCATGAGCGATGACCAGGCTTTCGAGATGCTCGCGGCTGTTGACGAGGCCCTTGGAGAGGATCGTGCCATGCTCGTCCATCAGTACGGCATAAGGCAGCTTCGCGACCTCGTAGAACGTGCCGACTTCGGGGCCGTTGATGAAGGGATAGCTGCCAAGGCTGTGCTCGGCGATCATCGCGCGCTGGGCGGCGGCATCATCATCGCCGACGAAGACGAGCTGCACGCGTTCATCGCGCGCGAAGGACTTGGCCATCGGGATGAGGTTCTTGCACAGCGGGCACGAGGGCGACACGAACATGAGGAGCCGCAGCGGAACGCCATGAAGATGGCCGCCGACCGTGGTGGCCGCGCCGTCGATCGTGGTGGCGGGCACGGCGGCGGCGGCGGAGCCCACAGAAGGGCCTGCCGATGTCGTCAGCGCGCCTGCGGGTGCGACGCGCATGTGCAGCACGCCGACCTGCCGGGCCAGCGCCAGCAGGGCCACGCCCAGCAGGAGGATGACAATCCACGAGAGGACCGCCGAGACGAGCAGGGCTTGCAGCATTCGGTTATCTCCGCGAGGATGCGAGCGGTGAGCCCGCAAGCGCCCCGATGGCGTTGAAAAGCTGGACGATGACGAACACCGCAAGGCCGCCTGCCAGCGCGATGGCGAGATCGGCACCGGTGGGGGCCGGCAAGTCCAGTGGTGCGAGAAGCGGCGTGAGCAGGGCCGCCAGTGCAAGGTTGCGCCAGACCAGCAGCCAGCTGAGCGGCTGGCGCAGCTGCGAACGCCCGCACCCGCAATCGATGTGGCTGCGACCACGCGCGATGTTGATGCCCATGGCCGCCGCAAACACGAGCAGCAGCGCGATAGCGCCCAGCGCAGCAAGAAACTGCACTGGCTGCCAAGCGCCGCCAAGCAGCAGGCCAAGGCTCACCGCAAGTTCGGCCGGTGGCAGCAGAAGCGCTGCCGGGCCAGTCAGTGCGGGCGAAAGCAGGCGGTAATTGGCGATGACGCCCGCCAGCAGGTCGCGGTGCCGCAGCTTGGCCAGTGCCGCCTGCAGGAACACGAGGCCAACGCCCACTGCTCCCGCAAGGCCGGCAGCGCTTGCAAGGCTGATGAGGCCCAGCTCCGAGCCACCAAAAAACAAGGCACCCCCGTCTGTCATCAGGGCTCCAGCGTCCGCAGCACGCCGCCCGCGGACTTTTCGAGCTTGTGCTTTTCCGCGCCCGTCTTGGCATCGAGGATCAGCAGCGTGCCGTCTTCGATGCCGAGGACGAGCTTGGGATTGGCTTCCTGCGTCACCGTGACGTGGCTGGCCGGCTCTTCGAGCGGGAAGCGCTTGATCACCTTCTTTGCCGCGACATCGAGAACCCACACTTCAGTGCCGGGTTCCTTGTGGGTCCAGTATTCGCCGGTGTGCATCAGCACATAGGCCATGCCAGTGGCATAGTGGACCGCGATCCCCTGCCGGGCGCCAGGATACCAGTGCACATCGAGCGGCTTGGTATCGCCCGGGGCGACGCCCGCTGCGGCCTGGATCGAGAAGGGTTCGGCAATGACCGGAGCCGCGCCCAGCTTGGCAGTGATGATCTGCCCGGTATAGGTCAGGAACACCGCGTTCTGCGTGGCCTGATCATAGGCGAAGTTGTCGAAGATAGGATCGCCCGATGCCGAGAAGAACGGCGCGGAGCGCGTGATTTCGGGCTTCGCGGCCATGGCCTTGACCGTGGCGAGCGAACCGTCCGAGCACAGCGCGGAGAAGCCGTAGCCGGGGATGGGCAGCAGGCTGGCGCAACCGGGCAGTTCGATCTTCTTGACGAACTTGCCCTTCGCCAGATCGATCACGTTGACCGAAGAGGCCGGGTCGAGGTTGTAGACGTAGCCGGTCTTGCCAGCGTCGCTGATAACGAAGTTGTACTTGCGCCCGCCGATCAGGATGCGGCCGGGCATCGTGATCTCGCTCTTCAGCTTGAGCGTGGTGGCATCATAGACCGTGATCATGTCCTGCCGCGTGCCGCGCGAGCCCTTGGACCACAGCGATTCCGAAATGTAGACCGCCTTGCCGCCGGGATCGAGCGCAAGGTCTGAAAGGTGCGACGATTCGACGAGGCCGAGCATCTTGCCCGTGTCGGTATCATAGATCGCATTGCCGGGCATGACGAAACCGCGCTCAACAAACACCCAGCTGGGCTTGGGCGCAGGGAGCGTGACGGCCTCAAGCTCCGGATCCGGCGGAAGCGGATCGGAGGCCATGGCTACCGGGGCGGCGCCGAGCATCGCCAGCGCACCGAAGGCTGCAGCGGTCCGTCTGGCTCTGGCGGAAACCGATGATCTGCCCTGAACCTTCATCATCTTCATCTGGCCTGGCCCCTTTTGCCTGAAACCCTGAAAATCCCGATCAGCCGGCACTCGGCCGCGCCGTGCATCATGCTGCGCACGAGGCTGCCCCGCAAGCGGCCATGCGAGCAACTATGCCCGGTCTGCCGCTTATTGTGCGCTTGCGAAGAAGTTTTGACGGATGTCCAGTTTTAGTCAAGCGCTTTGTCACGCCATGCAAAACTGCCCGGCGGGCGTGCTCTGGCCGCAGTGAAGGCTTGGTAAAGGGCATCAGGCATCCTTGCGCGGCGGGCGCGGGAATGCGCCCGTTCGGTTTGCTGCTCGGTCCTGCGCCTGTGCCGCGTCATCCCCGCAAGGGGCGCGCGCGCATCATTCTGGTTGAACTGCAGTCTGCTGCGGCGTGATCGACTTGGCAAGAGCCACAAGTGCCTTTTCGGCAAGAGCGGTGATTTGGGGCATCTTCGCGGCCCATGGCTTGCCGTATCCAAGGAAGGGCGTGGCGCCCTCCATCGAAGCGCTGATATAGAGCGCGACGGTCTCGACCTCGTCTGCCGACAGTGCGGGGTTGATCTGGCTCACCACCTCGCCGATGGAATCGTGCACGCGTTGGTAGAAGGCGCGTACCCGGTCCGCCACGAAGCCGTTGTGATTGGCGAGCGCCCACAATTCGGTGAACAGGCGCGTGGTGCGCTTGCCCGCAATATCATCAAGGCACAGGCGGATGATCAGGCGCAGCCGGTCTTCGGGCGAGATGTCCGGGCGGCGCACTTCGCTTTCGAGCAGCTTGTCATAGCTGTCGAGCAGTTCATCCAGCATGATCTTGATCAGCATTTCCTTGCGCGGGAAATGGTAGCTGACGTTGCCGACCTTCATGCCGCTGGCCGTGGCGATGCGTCGGATTGTAAAGGCGCTGGCGCCTTCCTCGATCAATACGTCGTGCGCGGCCTTGAGGATGGCATCGACGGTTTCCGTACCGCGCGCATAAGTGCCGGGGCGCAGCCCGGATGCCATCGCATCGGCATCTGCGGGGCCGGGTTCGCGGGGCACCGCAGCCAGCGTGTCGGCATTGCCTGTCATGGCGCAGTGACTAACACACGTGCCGAAGCCCCGCCAGCATACGGTTTTGCGGCAAATCGCGCTTGACGGAATCCTGAAGTTTGTTCAGACTTTGTTGTATTGTTACAAGTGTATGAAATAAAAAGATTATTACCCGCACGGGGGCTGGTCGATACCACGCTGTTTCCGTTCTCGCGCAGGGTTGGTTTTCTTGCCCCATTGGCCGGTCTGGCGCAGGCCCGGCCCCGGCTTCTCGAAAGGACCGCAATGGCGATCTCGCTCACTGTCAACCGCAAGCCCCGCACTGTCGATGTCGAGCCCGACAAGCCGCTGCTGTGGGTGTTGCGCGAGGATCTTGATATGCCCGGCACCAAGTTCGGCTGCGGCGTTGGCCTGTGCGGGGCCTGCACAGTGATCCTGAACGGGGAAGCGGTGCGCTCGTGCCAGACGGCGCTGGCGGATGCAGCAGGCAAGGATATCGTGACGATCGAAGGCGTGGCGGCATCGCCGGTCGGCGCCAAGGTGGTGGAGGCGTGGACCGCGCTGGATGTGCCGCAGTGCGGCTATTGCCAGGCGGGGCAGATCATGTCGGCCACCGCGATGCTGACAGCCAATGCCAAGCCGACAGCAGAGGAAGTGACCGCAGGCATGGCAGGCAACATCTGCCGCTGCGCCACCTATCTGCGCATCCAGAAAGCCATTGCCGAAGCGAGCAAGGCAATTGCGGGAGCGGCAGCATGAACCAGATCCCGGTCAACCGCCGCTCGTTCATCGTCGCCTCGCTGGCAGGCGGGGCTGCCCTCACGTTCGAAGCTAAGCTGGCCTTTGCCGCCCCGGGCAAGGCGCAGCCAGCCATGCTGGGCGCTTTCGTGACCATCGCGCCCGATAACACGGTGACGATCCTCGCCAAGAATCCGGAGATCGGGCAGGGCGTGAAGACGATGCTGCCGATGCTGATCGCCGAAGAGCTCGACGTGGCGTGGAGCCAGGTCAAGATCGCGCAGGCGGACGACAACTTCGAGAAGTACGGCCCGCAATTTGCCGGTGGCAGCATGACCACGCCGCTCAACTGGCTGCCTGCGCGCCAGGCCGGGGCAGGCGCTCGCGCGATGCTGGTGGCCGCCGCTGCCAAGCAGTGGCGCGTGCCGGAGGACAGCCTGACGACCGAGGCGGGCATGGTGAAGCACGCGCCAAGCGGCCGCTCGATTACCTATGCCGCGCTTGCGCCAGTGGCTGCGAAGATCGCCGCGCCCGATCTGGAGAAGGTGCCGCTCAAATCGCCGAAGGATTTCAAGATCGTCGGCAAGCCGATGAAGGGCGTGGATACCGCCGCCATCGTCAAGGGCGAGCCGCTGTTCGGCATCGATGCGCATCCCGAAGGCATGCTCTATGCCGCGATGGTCAAGTGCCCGGTGATCAGCGGCACGCTGAAGCGCTTTGACGATACGGCTGTGCGCGCCGAGAAGGGCGTGCTGGCCGTGGCACCGCTGACCGACGGCGAAATCCCGGCGGGCAAGCACAATGCGGTGGCGATCATCGGCGACAGCTGGTGGCGCGTGCACAAGGCGCGCGAGAAGCTGGTGGTGGAATGGGATACCGCCGGGTTCGATGGCTATTCGACCGAGGGCTATACCAAGGAGGCGCGCTCGCTGCTGGGCGCGGCACCGGCCAGCGATCTGTTCAAGGCTGGCAATGCCGATAGGGCACTGGCCAAGGCGGCCAAGGTGATCAGCGCGGATTACGAGTATCCGTTCCTCGCCCACGCCACGCTGGAGCCGCAGAACTGCACCGCGCTGTGGCACGGTGACGGCAAGCTGGAGTTCTGGGCGCCGACGCAGGATCCGGGCACCGCGCGCGCCGATATCGCCAAGGTACTGGGGATCGATCCCGCATCGATGACCATCCACATGACGCGTATCGGCGGCGGCTTCGGGCGCCGGTTGA
>JBIPOH010000454.1:0-2817 GCA_044379435.1 Novosphingobium sp. | reverse complement strand
GCTTGCCATCGATCCGCGTGAGCAGCACGCGCGCCTTCTCGTCGGCAATGGTTTCGGCAAGTTCGGCATCGCTGGTGCGTTCATCGTCCAGCAGGTCGGCCTCATGCGTCCAGCCTTGCCGCGCGCTATCGCCGCGATAGGCGCTTTCAACCAAGGCCCGCAAAGCCGGAACATCAGCCGCAGTGGCAGTCCGGAACCGGATCATCGGATTACAGCGTGGCTTCGATGGCGCGGGCGGCGGCGACGGGATCTTCGGCGCGGCTGATCGGGCGGCCGATGACCAGCACGCTGGCGCCATCGCGGCGCGCGGCGGCGGGGGTGACGATGCGCTTCTGGTCTGCCGTGTGCCCCGTATCGGGTCGCAAGCCGGGGACGACGAAGAAGCCATGCTTCCAGCGCTTGTGGATCGCACCGACTTCGTGGCCCGAGCAGACGATGCCATCGAGCCCGGCTTCCTGCGCCAGATCGGCAAGGCGCAGCGCCTGATCGTGCGCGCCGCCAGCCACGCCGACCGAGGCAAGATCCCCATCATCGAGGCTGGTGAGCACGGTGACGGCAACGACCTTGCAGTGTTCGCCCGCCGCCGCCTTGGCGTCTTCCATCATCGCACGGCCCCCCGCGGCATGGACGGTGACGATGGCAGGTTCGAGCACATGGATCGACTGCATCGCGGCGGCGACGGTGTTGGGGATATCGTGCAGCTTGAGGTCGAGGAAGATCGGCAGGCCGAGTTTGGCGACTTCGTGGACGCCGTGGTGGCCATGCGCGCAGAAGAATTCCAGCCCGAGCTTCACCCCGCCGATATGGCCCTTGACCTTCTGCGCGAGCGCGATGGCGGCATCGAGGCGGGGCAGATCGAGCGCGAGATAGACGGGATTGCTCATGGGGCTTCGCTTGCTTTCCGGGCTTCAAGGCTGGTGGACGAAAGCGAGGCGCTTCCTGCCAGCGTTGTTTCAAGATTGGTGATGCGGCGCTGGAGCCGCCAGCGCGTGGTGCGGTGGATCAGCCACATCGGCAGAAGGCCAAGCAGGAACGCGGCAATGACCAGCGCGGGAAGCTTGGTGTCGAGCTTGAGGTCCTGCCAGATGGTCAATTCGACCGGCTGCCAGTTCGCGGCGGAAAAGGCAGCCAGCGCGGCCACGATCGCGAGCCACAGGATCGAGCGCAGTGATTTCATGCGAGGTCCCTCCGCGTTGCCGGGCCTGTTCGGACCCACCTTTCCGTCACCCCGGACTTGATCCGGGGTCCCGCTTTGCTTGTGCAGGCGGGTTTTCGGGCCAAGCGGGACCCCGGGTCAAGCCCGGGGTGACGATCAGGGGAGGTTAGTCCGGTTAGACCGGCGTGGCGAGTCCTCCCTTACTCCCCGAAGACCCGCGCGAAGATCGTGTCGACCGCCTTGAAGTGGTAATCGAGGTTGAACTTGTCCTCGAGCTCCTGCGTGCTCATCACCGCGCTCACTTCCGGATCGGCTTTCAGCAGTTCGAGCAGCGAAAGCTGGCCGTCCGATTGCCAGACCTGCATCGCATTGCGCTGGACGAGGCGGTAGGAATCATCGCGCGTGAGGCCTGCTTGCGTGAGCGCGAGGAGCACCCGCTGCGAGTGGACGAGGCCGCCCATGCGGTCGAGGTTCTTCTGCATGCGCTCAGGGTAGATCAGCAGCTTGTCGATCACGCCCGTCAGCCGGGCGAGCGCGAAATCGAGCGTGATCGTGGCGTCCGGGCCGATATAGCGCTCGACCGAGGAGTGCGAGATATCGCGTTCATGCCACAGCGCGACGTTTTCGAGCGCAGGAGTGACGGCGGAGCGGACGACGCGCGCGAGGCCGGTGAGGTTTTCGGTGAGCACCGGATTGCGCTTGTGCGGCATGGCCGACGAGCCCTTCTGGCCGGGCGAGAAGTATTCCTCCGCTTCCAGCACTTCGGTGCGCTGCAGGTGGCGCACTTCGGTGGCCAGGCGCTCGATGCTGCTGGCGATGACGCCGAGGACGGCAAAGAACATCGCGTGGCGATCACGCGGGATGACCTGCGTGGAGACGGGTTCGACCGCGAGGCCCAGCTTTTCGGCAACATGGGCTTCGACGGCGGGATCGATATTGGCAAACGTGCCGACCGCGCCAGAAATGGCGCACGTGGCGATTTCAGCGCGCGCGGCAACGAGGCGCGCGCGGCAGCGGGCGAACTCGGCATAGGCCTGCGCCAGCTTGAGGCCGAAGGTCGTCGGTTCTGCATGGATGCCGTGGCTGCGGCCGATGGTGGGCGTATACTTGTGCTCCACCGCGCGGCGCTTGATGGCATCCAGCAGCGCGTCCATGTCGGCGATGAGGATGTCGGCGGCCTGCGTCAGCTGGACGTTCAGCGTGGTGTCGAGGACGTCGGAGCTGGTCATGCCCTGGTGCATGAAGCGCGCTTCGGGGCCGACTTCCTTGGCCACCCAATCAAGAAACGCGATGACATCGTGCTTGGTGACGGCCTCGATCGCGTCGATTGCGGCGACGTCGATGGCAGGCTTCGTTGCCCACCAGTCCCACAGCGCCTTGGCGGCGGATGGCGGGACGACGCCAAGCTCGCCCAGCTTTTCGGTGGCGTGGGCCTCGATCTCGAACCAGATCCGGTAGCGCGCTTCCGGCTCCCAGATCGCGGTCATCGCGGGGCGGGCATAACGGGGGACCATGGGCGACTCCTGAAGGCGGTTTGCTGGCCGAGCCGCTAGGGGGAGGGGGCGGGGATGGCAAGAGGGACGGTTCAGGTGGCGAAGGCGATTTCCGTCTCGCCAGTGGCCTCGCCGTCCGCAGCAAAGCGGCGTTCGATGATGCGGGCC
>JBIPOH010000453.1:0-2818 GCA_044379435.1 Novosphingobium sp. | reverse complement strand
CTATGACAGCCTGAGGAGAAGCGTCTGATGGAGCGGTCCGAGATCCTCGCCAGCCTGGGCGAGCTGAAGCTGTTCGGCATGAGGTCGGCGTTCGACCAGATCATCACCGCGGCGGTGAAGCGCCAGCACGAGCCACAGCAGGTCATCGGTGATTTCGTCGGCGCGGAGATCGCCGAGAAGCAGGCGCGCTCGATCAAGTACCAGATCACCGCCTCGAAGCTGCCGCTGGCGAAGGACGTGGCCGACTTCCGGTTCGAGGGCACGCCGATCAACGAGGCGCTGGTGCGCGATCTCGCCACCGGCGATTTCCTGGCCCATCAGCTGTAGAAGTCTTGACGTGATCTGACGGGCGCCACGGATTGGTGGGGTCAGAGGCCGGGGCGCGGAGCCATAGGCGAAGCGCAGCGCCCCGGCCGATTCACGGGAGAGACCGCGATGACGATGACCGAGCGCAAGGTGATCAAGGCGAAGGTTGGCTTGCTGGAGTTGGCCAAGCAACTGGGCAGCGTGACCCAGGCCTGCCGGGTGATGGGCTATTCGCGCGACAGCTTCTACCGCTTCCGCGACCTCTACGAGAAAGGCGGCGACCTGGCGCTGGCAGAGATCACGCGTGCCAAGCCCAACCTGAAGAACCGGGCGAGCCCGGAGGTCGAGGCGGCGGTAGTGGCGATGGCGATCGATGAACCAGCCTGGGGCCAGGCCCGCGCCTCGAACGAACTGAAGAAACGCGGCACCGAGGTCTCGCCCTTTGGCGTCCGCTGCATCTGGCTGCGCCACGATCTCGAGACCATGAAGAAGCGGCTGAAGGCGCTGGAAGCCAAGGTCGCCCAGGATGGCGGCGTGCTGACCGAAAGCCAGCTCGTCGCCCTGGAGAAGGCCAAGGCCGACAAGGAGGCCCATGGCGAGTTCGAGAGCGAGCACCCCGGCTATTGCCTCGCGCAGGACACCTTCTATGTCGGCACCCTCAAAGGGGTCGGTCGGGTCTACCAGCAGACGGTGATCGACACCTACTCGAAGGTCGGCTTCGCCAAGCTCTACACCCGCAAGACGCCGCTGACCGCGGCCGACATCCTGAACGACCGCGTGATCCCCTTTTTCGACGAACAGGGAATTCGCATTGATCGGATGCTGACCGACCGCGGCACTGAGTATTGCGGCGCCCACGACCGGCATGAGTATGAGCTCTACCTGGCGGTGGAGGACATCGACCACACCCGAACAAAGGTGAAAAGCCCACAGACCCACGGCATCTGCGAGAGCTTCCACAAGACGCTGCTCGATGAGTTCTACCGCATTGCCTTCCGCAAGAAGCTCTACGACAGCGCCGAGATGCTGCAGGCCGACCTCGATGTCTGGATCACCAGCTATAACCAGGAGCGGACCCATCAGGGTCGCTGGTGTTTCGGCAAGACGCCGATGCAGACCCTGCTCGACAGCGCCGATCTGGCGCGCGAAAAACAGAACCCGGCAATGGCAGCATAGCCGAGCCAGCCGACAGCTTCGATCCGGCGGACACCCACCACGCCAGATCGACCACCTGTCAGATCAAGTCGCTACTTCTACACCTTTGCCGTGTCGTGTCCTCGCCTGCCTCGGGCGTATCGCCATCACATTGCGCGAGCACCGCGTCGGCGTGCCGCTCGCCCAAGCTTTCCCAGGCGACATCGGCACGGATCAGCGTCGCGTCGATGTGCACGACCTCGCCTTTGGCGATGCCTGCCTGGACACAGGCCGCGACGGTTCTTGCGAAGATCCGCCGAAACAGCTCAGCGCCCCAGCGCTGGTGGATGCGCGTGAGCGACGAGTGGTCGGGCAGCACCTCGTGCAGGCCGTACCCGGCAAACCAGCGGATCGCGATGTTCACCTGCGCCTCGCGCATCAGCCGACGATCGTGAACGATGCCGAGGAGAAACCCGGCCAGCATCAAACGAACCGCCGCCTCGGGGTCGATGCCGGGCCGCCCCGCGCCGTCGGCCGCATAGAGCTGACGCACCTCCGCGCGCAGCCACGACAAGTCGAGCACTCGGTCAACTCGGGCGAGGATGTGGTCGTCTGGGATCAAGTCACGCAGGGAGCCCGCCATAATGAGCTCGGTCTGCCCTCGAACCCTGCTTCCCAGCATCATCCGCCTCCGAACTGCTGATGAAACCCAGCGAATCAGAATGCCGAAGCTGTTTCAACGGCCCCACGCGGCAACGCTGCCACGTCGCCCGCAGCACCTTAGTCACCGCCGCCTTCAGGCCCTCATGGGCGTCGGAGACGACGAGCTTCACGCCGCGCAGGCCGCGGCGGGCCAGGGTGCGCAGGAAGTCGAGCCAGAAGGGCTCCGCCTCGGAGCTGCCGACCGCCATCCCGAGGACCTCGCGCCGCCCGTCGGCGTTGACGCCGACCGCGATGGTCACGGCGACGGGCACGATCCGTCCGGCCTCGCGGACCTTCACGTAGGTGGCGTCGAGCCAGAGGTAGGGCCAGTCGCCCTCGATGGGGCGGGCGAGGAAGTCGCTGACGCGCTCGTCGATCTCGGCGCAGAGGCGCGAGACCTGGCTGCGGCTGATCCCATCCATGCCCATGGCGCGCACCAGGTCGTCCACGGAGCGCGTCGAGATGCCCCGGACATAGGCCTCCTGGATCACCCCGGTCAGCGCCTTCTCGGCGGCCCTGCGGGGCTCCAGGAAGGCCGGGAAGTAGGAGCCGCGCCGGAGCTTGGGGATGCGCAGCTCGACCGTACCGACGCGGGTCCGGCATCTCGAAGTCGACCGTTTCGAAGCTGTGCAAGGACATCGACGAGCGGGTCGGCGCCTTCCTCGACCGGCCGCTG
>JBIPOH010000096.1:0-10007 GCA_044379435.1 Novosphingobium sp. | reverse complement strand
GCCTGACACGGGCGGCGCTGCATCGGGACATGGGGCCGAAATCAGGGTGCGTCGGCGAAAGCCGGGGCACCCTGAACGCGGTTCGTGGCAAAATATTTCTGAAATGCCCTCTAAAAGAGCGCGTGACTAACGGATCCTTTACGGATTTTAGTCCATATCGGTCCAAAGGCGCTCCTCCTGCGTTCTTTGGCAACCTGCAAGGTAGTGGTCTGTTCGATGTCGTTCATGGCTCCCATACAACCGGCGGATCAGATCACTCGCGAACAGCGCCAGCCTCGCATCATCCGCGCGCGACTGGTGCACCGCGATGGCGAAGTGCAGGACATTGTCATCCGCAACGTTTCGCCAACCGGGCTTGGCGCCAGCGCGCGTGGCCCAGCGCCGGTGCGCGGCGAACAGGTGCTGATTGTGCTGCCGGGTGAGCAGGAAGTGACCGGGGTCGTCCGCTGGTTTGGCGGTCACACCTTCGGGATGCAGCTCGATCAGCCGCTCGATCTCGAAGCACTGGGCCGCGCGCTCCAGCGTCAGGCGCATGTCGCGCAGGTTTCGGGCGAGTGGAAGGTGGAAACCCGCCACCGCGTCGTCACCCCGATGTCCGATCCTTCGCGCATCCGCCGCGTCTGAAGCCCAATCACGCAAGCTGTCCCTCTGCATCAGACTTGCTTAAGGCCAACCGGCAGCCCCCCGGCTGGTTGACCCCCCGTTCAGGCGCGTCATGGTGCACCGCCATGACCAGACAGATCGAAGAACCCGCCCGCCGGATCGACGTGATCCACGAGACCGACGTGCTCGTGGTGGGCTCCGGCCCCGGCGGCCTCGCCGCAGCGCTGGCCTCTGCCCGCGCAGGCGTGAAGACCACGCTGGTCGAACGCTATGGTTGCTTTGGCGGCAATATCACGCAAGTGGGCGTCGAAGGCTTTGCGTGGTACCGCCACCCCGAAACCATCGACAGTGAAGGCATTGGCCGCGAGTTCGAAGACCGTGCGGTCGCAATGGATGCCGCCCTGCCCGAACCGCAATCGATCAGCCATGCGCTGGATGCCGAAGCGTTCAAGCACGTGGCCGATGTGCTGGTGGAGGAAGCCGGCGTGATCCCGATGCTGCACCGGATGGTCGTGGCGCCGATCATGGAAGGCGATGTGATCCGGGGCGTGATCGTGGAAAGCAAGGCGGGGCGCGAGGCGATCCTTGCCGCACGCGTAATCGACGCGACAGGGGACGCAGACCTTGCCTACCGCGGCGGCGCGCCGACGATCAAGCATCCGGTGGACGAGATGATGTCGGTCTCGGTGATGTTCTCGATGAGCGGCGTGAACAAGACGCGCTTCATCGACGCGGTGAAAGCTGATCCGCAGACCTATGGCGATTGGTCCGGCGGCGGCGAATGGGACATCACGACCGACGGCAAGGAGGACGCGATGTTCTCCCCCTTTCTGCGCAAACCCTTCCGGCAGGCGCTGAAGGCCGGGCTGCTCCCGGAAAATCTTGCCACGATAGCCGGCACCTGGGGCACGGTTTCGGATCAGGGCGACCTTACCTACCTCAACCTCGTCCACCACTACCTCGATGGCACCGACCCGGACAGCCTGACGCGCGGCGAGATGCACGGACGGCGGGATGCGATGCATGCCATCGCTGCGCTGCGCGGCTTCATGCCGGGATGCGAGGGGGCCAAACTGCGCAACTTCGGCATGACACTGGGCGTGCGCGACACGCGCAAGATCGACGCCGCCTACAACATGACCGGCGATGATGTTCGCGGTGAGGGCCGGTTTGCGGATTCCATCGGAATCTTCCCCGAATTCATCGACGGCTACGGCCTGTTGATCCTGCCCACCACGGGCCGCTACTTCCACATTCCCTATCGCTCGCTGGTGCCGCAAGGGATCACGAACCTGCTGGTTGCGGGCCGCGTGATCGGCGGCGACAAGGTGAGCCATGCCGCCGTGCGCAACATGATGGCTTGCGCGGTATCAGGCCAGGGCGCGGGCGTCGCGGCGGCGGTTTCCGTCAAGACCGGGCGCGATTTTGCTGCGCTTGATATTGCGGCGGTGCAAGCGGAACTGCGGCGGCAGGGCGCGCGGATTCACTGAGACGGCTGCCCCTGCAAAATGCCGTCGTTGGTGCCTTGAGGGGAGGCCCTCAAGCCCCCAGCAGCGGCAGCGCTTCGTCCCAGAAGTGGTGCAAGCTTTGCGCATAGCTCGAAGGCACGTAAGCTAGGCACGCGTCCTCGCTTTGCGCCCAGAGGCGCACGCCGACATGGTCGATCGCCGTGGCCGCCGTCGCGCCAACCGGGAACGCGGCGAGGCTGGTATCGAACACGCCGCCTGCGAGCAGCAGTTCGCGCCAGTGCGGCCCAGCGAGGCGGAAGCGCGCGATACCGCCGCCGATGGCGGTGAGAGCCCCGTCATCGCCGAGCGTATCGGCAAGCACCGAGACATCGCCTTCGACAAGCCAGACGGTGGGTTCGAAGCGCATTAGTGTGGTCGCGGCGTTGTTCGCGCTGCGGTTCATCACCGGGAGAGCAAAGCCCAGCGCCTTGTGCACGCGCGTGGCGACCGCCTGAGGATTGCTCCAGATCTCCAGCGCGTGAAGCGGCGCTGCGGGGAGCATGGTGATGGAGGTCGGTTCAGTCACGATAGCGTTCCCCGGCGGGATCATAGAAATGCGGCGAGGTCACGCGCACGCGCGCCTTTTCGCCGCGCGTGGGTGAAGTGACGATCAGTTCCTCACCATGCCGTTTGTGCCCGCCTTGGAGCAGCGCGAGCGCGATGGCCCCGCCTTCCAGAATGCGGCGCGCGGCGGCCGTGACATGGCCTTGCGGCGATTGGCCCGCGCGCTGGATCAGCATCCCGCCTTCGGGGATCGGGCCATCAAGGCTGACGAGGCCGACGAGGTTGTTGCGGTTTGGCGCGGCGAGCGCAGGCCGCGTCAGCCCCGCTGCGCCGATGAAGCCGCCCGCTTTGTTGAGCATACCGCCAAGGCCGAGATCGTGCGGCGTGGACCGGCCATCGACTTCGCCGCCGACGACCACGTGGCCCTTCTCGATGCGCAGAAGTTCCATCGCTTCAAGGCCATAGGGCGCGCCGCCTTCAGCCCGCGTCGCGGCTTCGATGGCGCGCCAGACCTCGGCGGAGTGGGTGGCCTCGACGTGGATTTCGAACGCGCGCTCGCCGCTGTAGCTGGCGGCGAGGACATGGACCGGTGTGCCTGCCAAGACGCCCGGCGCGTAGCCCATGTGGCGCGGCGGTTCGGCACCGATCAGGCTGGCGAGGATCGCGCGGGCGCGCGGGCCAGCCAGCGCGATGCCGGCGTAATGCTCCTGCACATTGACGACCGAGCACTTGAGATCAGGCCGCAAGCTGTTGCGCACATAGGAAATGTGGTGCGCCATGCGGTCCGCGCCGCCGGTTGAGCTGGTCAGCAGATAGCGGTTTTCAGCGAGACGCCACACGGTGCCATCGTCGAACACGAAGCCGTCCTCGCGCAGCATGAAGGTGTAGCGCCCGCGGCCCACTGCCAGCTTGCCGACCGTGGTGGCGCAGACCAGTTCGAGCAGCGCCGCCGCATCGGGGCCGCTAACCTCGAACTTGCCGAGCGTGGAGACGTCGCTGAGGCCCGCCACGGTGCGCACGGTCTGCGCCTCGCGCAGCGCTGCCGCGACAAGGCCTTCGCCGTCCACCGGATAGGCGCGCGGGCGGAACCAGTAGCCCAGCGGCTGCCAGATCGGCTCCTGCGCCTCGTGCAGCGCATAAAGGGGGATCCGGCGCACGTGTGCCCCCGCATTGCGTGCGCCGGCGCCTGCCAGAAGGCCCATGGTGACGGGCGTGAACGGCGGGCGAAATGTGGTGAGACCGGCCTCAGGCACCGTCACACCCTGTTTTTCAGCAAGCCGCGAAAGCGCGGTCATGTTGCTGGTCTTGCCCTGATCGGTCGCCATGCCAAGCGTGGTGTAGCGCTTCAGATGCTCGACCGAGCGGTAGCCTTCCTGCCAGGCAAGATCGATATCCGCGAGGCTGACGTCATTCTGGAAATCGACGAAGCTTTTCTTCGCCTTGCCTGCGGGCGCGATGGCTGGCGCGGGGGGCGGGCTGAGCGCGCTGCCGATGGTCTCGCACATCTGCGGAGTTGCGCCGGGAACGAATGCTTGTGCTTCTTCATTCCACGTCAGCTTGCCGCCTGCCTGCATGTGGAGGTGCGAGACAGGGACAAAGCCGCCCGAAACCGCAATGAGGTCAGCATCGAAGCTCTGCTCGCTGCCGCCGATCACGGCGGTGACATTGCGCAGCGCGTGCTTGCGGCCGGTGACGCTGGAGGGCCGCGCGTCGTGATAGACGGTGACGCCAGCAGGCGCGGCGGGGCCGGAGGCGCGGGCATCGAGCAGCGCGACGACCTCTGCGCCCGCCTCGACCAGCGCCTGCGCGGTGAGATAGGCATCATCGTTGTTGGTGGCGATCACCACGCGCTTACCCGGCAGCACACCCCAGCGGCGCACATAGCTGCGCACGGCTTGGCTTAGCATGACGCCGGGGTGATCATTGTTCGCAAAGGGCACCGGGCGCTCGATCAGGCCGGTGGCCAGCACCACCCGCCCTGCCCGCAGGTGCCAGAGCCGCTGGGCAAAGCCATGCGAAGGCACCGCGCCGGGTTCGGCGAGGCGCTGGGTCAGTGTGAGGAAGTTGTGGTCCCAATAGCCCGAAGCCGTCGTGCGCAGCAGGACTTTACCGCCAAGCGCCTTGATGCGTTCCACCATCGCGGCGGGATCGATCGCCGGATCGGGATCGCGCAGCAGCGAGCCGCCGGGGATTGCATCCTGCTCCACCAGCATCACCCGCTTGCCCGCTTCGGCGGCTTCCAGCGCGGCCTTGAGGCCAGCGGGGCCAGAACCCACCACCAGCACATCGCAGAAACCGGCTGTTTGCGAGAAGTTGTCCGGATCCGGCTCAGTCGGCGCATTGCCGAGGCCGGCAGCGCGGCGAATGAAGCCTTCGTAGCGCAGCCAGTGCTTGGCGGGGCCGAAGAAGGTCTTGTAGTAGAACCCCGCGCTCAGCGCAGGCGCCGCGAGGCCGAAAATCGCGGCGACGTCGAACGACAGGCTAGGCCACCGGTTCTGGCTCTTGGCGACCATGCCGGGATAGACGAACAGGTCGGTCGCGCGGGTGTTGGGCTCGGCCCGGCCGCCAGTTCCGACGGTGACGAGCGCGTTGGGCTCCTCGATCCCGGCAGTCATGATCCCGCGCGGGCGGTGATACTTGAAGCTGCGGCCGACAAGGCCGACGCCATTGGCCAGCAGCGCGGCAGCGAGCGTATCGCCGGGGCGCGCGTGGTAGGTCGTGCCGTCGAAGGTGAAGGGGATCGTCTCTTCACCCGAAGCACTGCGCGAAGGACCACTCATGCCAGCGCCTCCGGACCGATGGCTTTCACGGCATGGATCTCATGCGTCACGCGGTGGCGGGTGAGCACCATCCACGCGCGGCAGCCATACGTGTGGCGCCAGATTTCGTCATCCAGCCCCATCGGATTGGCGCGGGTGAACAGTGCCTGCATCGCGGTGGCGGCGTCCGCAGCGGGATCGACCACGGAATCAGTCGTGCGCTCGTAGGTGAATTCGGTCTGGGCGCGCGGGCCGCAGTGGGGACAGGTGATCTGGTACATCTGTGGGCCTGTCTCAGCGATGGTTCGGCATGGGGCCGACCGCAGTTTCGTCGATGGTGGCCCCGGTCATGAAGCGTTCGAGGCTGAAAGGTGCGTTCAGTTCGTGCGGTTTGCCGGTGGCGAGCGTGTGGGCATAGGTCCAGCCGGAGGCGGGCGTCGCCTTGAAACCGCCGTAGCACCACCCGGCATTCAGATAGAGCCCGTCAATCGGCGTCGTCCCGATGATCGGCGCGCCATCGAAGCTCATGTCCGTCACGCCTGACCATGTGCGCAGCATCCTGAGGCGCGAGAGTGCGGGCATCACGCTGACGGCCTGCGCGATGGCGTGTTCCTTGATCGTGGGCTGGCCGCGCCTGGCATAGCTCGGCCAATTGTCCGGATCGCCGCCCATCACGATCCCGCCCTTATCGGACTGGCTGACGTAGAAGTGGAGCGACTGCGACATGATCACCGACTGCACCATCGGCTTGACGCCTTCGGTGACGAGGGCCTGCAGCGTCTGCGCTTCAATTGGCAGCTTGAGGCCCGCTAGCCCTGCGACATGGCCGCTATGGCCCGCCACGCAGATGCCAGTGCGTTCGGCCAGAATGCGGCCGCGCGTGGTCTCGACCCCGGTGATGCGGTTGCCGTCCTTGACGAAGCCGGTCACTTCGCACTTCTGGATGATATCGACGCCCAGCGCATCCGCCGCGCGGGCATAGCCCCAGGCGACCGCATCGTGCCGCGCCGTACCGGCGCGCCACTGGATCAGCGCGCCATCGATAGGGAAACGAGCGCTGCGCGAAAGGTCCAGCAGCGGCTCGATTTTCGCGATCTGCTTCGGGCTGAGCAGTTCCGCGTCAATCCCGTCGCAGCGCATGGCATCGCCGCGTTCGGCGAGCTTGATCATGTCGCCATCGTTGTGGCCCAGGAACATCGCACCGCGCGGGCTGAACATGACGTTGTAGTTCAGATCGTCGCTCAGGCCGTGCCAGAGCTTCAGGCCGAACTCGAAGAAGTTGTGCAGTTGCGGCAGGCGGTAGTTGGAGCGCACGAGCGTGGTGTTGCGCCCGACATTGCCGCCGCCGATCCAGCTCTTTTCCAGCACCGCGACATTGCGGATGCCGTGGACCTTGGCGAGGTAGTAGGCGGCGGCCAGCCCGTGCCCGCCGCCGCCGATAATGATCACATCATAGCTGGAGCGCGGCTCGGGATCGCGCCACGCCGGTTCCCAGTGTTTCTGGCCGTTGAAGGCGCCGCGCAGCAGGCTGAAGGCGGAATAAGGTGTCTTCATGCCGCCAGATCAGCTTTTGGCGGCTGCCAGCCGCGCTGCTCGCGCCAGTCTGCCCCGATGCCGTCGAAGCGCGAAAGGCTCAGTTTGGCAATATCGGTGAAGATGCACGCCCCATCGACGACCAGATCGCGCACGGCATGGCCCGATGCGGGCGAGAGGCCAAAGCCGACACCCGACATCGTAATGACGGTGACGTTTTCGGGATCGCTCATGCGGTCGATGATCGGGCGGCCATCGGGCGTGTTCTCGATGATGCCTGCCCACGAACGGATGACATTGAGATGCGCCGCCTTGGGGAACAACTCGGCCACGCGGCGCGCCAGATTGCGCGTCAGCGGCGAGGATGGCCGCGCAGGCGGGCCTGCCTCCAGCGTTTCGAGCCATTCGTGCGGGCCGCCGCCATATGCGAGGTTTCCGCGCAAGGTCTGACGGCCATAGAGGCCGTTCCCGTCCACCCCGCCAATGGGCATCATCGGCGCGGGTTCGGTCACGATCATTTCGGCACGCGCGGCGGCAAGCGGCACATCGACGCCAAGCTTGGCCATCAGGCCCTGAATCTGCGGCCCGGCTGCCACGACAACCGCGTCGCACTCGTGCCGCTCGCCGGCCGCGTGAACTGCGACGACTTTGCCGCCCTGCGTTTCGAAGCCAGTGACAGGACTATGTTGATAGATCCGCCCACCAAGATCCTGCAGTGCCCAGGCATAGGCCTGCACAGAGCGCTGCGGGTTGGCATGACCGCCAAAGCGATAGTGCATCCCGCCGAGGCAATTGTCGCCCGCCAGCGGCACCATCGCGCGAACCTGATCGCCCTCCAGCAGATCGACACGGTAGCCCATGTCGTTGTTCATCTTGGCGAGGTAGTGATATTGATTGAGCTGCTTGGGGCTGACCGCAATGACGAGGCGTTCCTGTTGGTGCTCGGTCGGATAGCCCAACAGTTCGTCCATGTGCGGCCACATGCGCTGCTCTTCCTCGAACAGCGGGCTCTGATAGTGCGAGGCCCCGCCGCCGTTGCGGCCCGAGGCTTCCCAGCCGACAATGCCCTTGTCGAGCACGGTGACCGCAGCGCCCGAGCGGGCGAGCCACCAGCCTGCGCTGAGGCCGGAGACACCGCCACCGACGATGACGACTTTCATGCCGTTTGCGGAACCGGTGATCTTTGCCATCGTGTCCTGCGGCGTTTCCGTAGGCGTGGGCATACCGACGTAAGTGGTCTTGGAGGCGGTCATCTTAGAGGCTCCACCCTTCGGCAATGGCTTGCTGGTGCTCGCGCTCGCGCGGCGTGTCGATATCGCGGTAGGGCACCCACTGCGTCGGGATGCCGAACCACACGTCCCAACCGGCGCGCATGTCCTCGCTTTCTTCCCAATCGGCCAGAATGCGCAAGGGCAGCGGGCGAACCGGCGCGCGGTGGGTGGCAAGCGGCACCGAGCCGAACGGGCCGTCTGCGGCCATCGCAAGCATCATCGCCACCTGATCACGGCACCGGCGGCCCTGGCACACGCCCATCCCTGCGCGCGTGAGGCGCTTGATCTGATCCGGGTTGGGCGGACCATCCCCGATCAGCGTTTCCAGCGAACGCGCAGCCATCGGCGCGGGGCGCTCCAGATAGCGCGGGGGCTGCACGCCAAGCAGGTCGGCGCGTGTCACTTCCTCGCACTGGCAGACGATGGTGTCAGGCTTGGACAGCTTGCCCAGTTCGCCCGCCCATTCCATCCGGTAGGCCACGTGATCGAAGCCACTATCGGCAAGGCCTGCGCAATCGCCCACGCAGGTCACACCCGCATTCTCGCCCGGAATGTAGCCGCCGCGCGCGCCATCGAGCACGCGGCTGCCGCCCATCGCGTCGATCAGTTCGATCGAAGGGACGAGCCCAATGGCAAGGACCACGGTATCGACCGCGATCTCGGCGCCCGAGCGCAGGCGGACGCGCTCCACGCCGTCGATCCCGCCAATGGCTTCGGCAGGGGCGTCTTCGAGGTAGAAGGGGATTTGCGCGGCACGAACCGCTTCGGCAAGCGCCGCATCGCCCTGCGGCGCGCTGCGCACTTCGACGATGCCCGCAACATCGATGCCCTTTTCGCGCGCCAGAAGCGCCGTTTCGAGAGCGAGATCGTGGCTGCCGACGATGAGGACGCGCTTGCCCGCAAACGCTTCGTAATGGGCAAGCAGGCGTTCGAGCGCGGCGGCACCCATCACGCCTGGCTGGTTCCAGCCCGGAAAGCCGATGGCCAGATCGCGCGCGCCGGTGGCCAGCACCAGTTCGCCATAGCCGACGATCCAGCCGCGATCCTTGTCGGCCAGTGCGACAACGCTTTCCGGCAGGCCGGTGATGCCCGGGCCATTGCGATAGACGCCCCAGGCGCTGGTGCCGAGGAGCACTTCGACGCCCGCCTCCATCGCCGCTTCGAGCATCGGCTCGCTCATGAACACTGTCTCCAGCATCCGCTCGGCGTTCTGCGTGGCGGCGGTCATCCGCCCGCCGAACAGCAGCGGCACATCGTTGCCCATGGCAGCGCCGGGGACCGGGTTCTCATCGACGAGGAGGACGGACTTGCCCTCCCCTGCCCCGGCCAGCGCAGCGGCAAGCCCGGCAGGGCCGGCCCCGACGACGACCATATCATAGCGCGCCTCAGGCGCAGGAAGCTTGGTGCCGATCGCGTGGGGATCGGTTCCGTTATTGGAATGCATAATTCAGACAGCCTCTAGTGCCTGGGAGAGATCCGCGATGATATCATCGGCGTGTTCGAGCCCGACGGACAGGCGCATCGTGCCGTCGGTTATGCCGCCAGCCAGACGCCCCTCGCGCGGGACAGCGTAGTGCGTGGTAGTCGCTGAATGGCAGATCAGCGTTTCCGATCCGCCAAGGCTGACCGCCAGCTTCAGAAGCTTCAGCGCGTCCAGCATCCGGAACGATTCCGCCTCGCCGCCATGGAGGTGGAACGAGAACGTCGAGCCTGCGCCCTTGCACTGGCGATCATAGACCGCGCGCGCCGGGCTGCCTTCTGCAAGGAAACCAAGGTAGGTGACGCCCGCGACCTTGGGATGATCCCGCAGGAACTCCGCCACGGCCCGC
>JBIPOH010000452.1:0-2833 GCA_044379435.1 Novosphingobium sp. | reverse complement strand
GCCGGCACTGGCCACCTCGGTGCTGAAGGCGCTGCGATGATCCCAACAGGTGCGCGCGTGTGGATCGCCATGGGCCACACCGATATGCGCAAGGGCATGCAAGGCCTGGCGCTGATCGTCCAGCAGGCGTTGGGTCGCAACCCGTTCGGCGGCGATCTGTTCGTGTTCCGCGGCCGCGCTGGATCGCTGGTGAAGATCATCTGGCATGATGGCATCGGCCTGTCGCTCTATGCCAAGCGCCTCGAGAAGGGCCGGTTCATCTGGCCCTCGGCGAACGACGGGATGGTGGCGCTGACCGCCTCGCAACTGGCCTGCCTTCTGGACGGCATCGACTGGCGCAACCCGCAGTACAGCTGGCGACCACAGAGCGCTGGATAGGCGTTCGGTCACTGCATTTTGGCCTTGCTCACCACGGTAGAGCGTGATTCATTCACCTCTGTGGTGACCGCCGTTTCTGCCTTGCCGACCGATTATGAGGGGATGCTGGCGTTTGCCATGGCGGCAGCGGCACGCGCGGATGAAGCCGAAGCCAGGCTTGCCAACGTCATTGCCCGCGAGAGTGCCCGCGACGCGCTGATTGCGCATCTCAAGCTGCAGATCGCCAAGCTCAAGCGTGAGCAGTTTGGCGCCAGCGCCGAACGCACCCGCCGCCTGCTCGACCAGCTGGAGCTGCAACTGGAGGAGCTCGAAGCCGACGCCAGCGAGGACGCCCTGGTTGCCGAAGCCGCCGCCCAGAAGACCGCCACCGTCCGCAGTTTCGAGCGCAAGGCGCCGGCCAGGAAGCCGTTCCCTGAGCATCTGCCGCGCGAGCGCGTCGTGGTACCCGCACCCTGTTCGTGCCCGGCCTGCGGCAGTGAACGGCTGTCCAAGCTGGGCGAGGACGTCACCGAGACGCTCGAGGTGATCCCGCGCCAGTGGAAGGTCATCCAGACCGTCCGCGAGAAGTTCAGCTGCCGGGATTGCGAGAAGATCACGCAGCCACCGGCGCCGTTCCACGTCGTCCCCCGTGGCTGGGCCGGCCCCAGCTTCCTCGCCATGCTGTTGTTCGAGAAGTACGGACAGCACCAACCCTTGAACCGCCAGGCCGAGCGCTTTGCCCGTGAAGGCGTGCCGCTCAGCGTGTCGACGCTGGCTGACCAGGTCGGCGCCGCGGCGTTCGCGCTGATGCCGCTCTACAAGCTGATCGAGGCCCATGTGCTGGCCGCAACACGCATTCATGGTGACGACACCACCGTGCCGGTCATGGCCAAGGGCAAGACCGATACTGCGCGATTATGGGTCTATGTGCGCGATGATCGACCGTTCGCCGGGCCCGATCCGCCAGCAGCGCTGTTCCATTATTCCCGCGACCGGCGGGGTGAGCACCCACGTCGTCACCTCGCCAACTGGCAAGGCATCCTGCAAGCCGACGCCTATGGCGGATACGGCGATCTGTACCTGCCTGACCGGCAACCCGGCCCGGTGCGGGAAGCCGGCTGTTTCGCGCATGCGCGCCGCAAGTTCTTCGAGCTCGCCGACGTTGAGGGCGCAGCCCGCCGGAAGAGCCGCGGCGAACGGGTGAGCTCGGTCTATCCCATCGCACTCGAAGCCGTGCAGCGCCTCGACGCCCTGTTCGCGATCGAACGTGGCATCAACGGCAGCACGCCCGCCGAGCGGGTTGCCGCCCGCAAGGAACACAGTGCGCCATTGATGGCCGACCTGCACGCATGGCTCGAGGCCCAACTCGCCAAGCTCTCCCGCAACCATGATCTGGCCAAGGCTTGTCAGTACATGCTGCGCCGCTGGCCGGCGTTCACCCGGTTCCTTGATGACGGCCGGGTGTGCCTTAGCAACAACGCCGCCGAGCGCGCCCTGCGCTGCGTACCCCTTGGCCGCAAAGCCTGGCTGTTCTGCGGCTCCGATCGTGGCGGTGAACGGGCCGCTATCCTCTATTCACTGATTCAGACTGCACGGCTCAATGACGTCGATCCGCAGGCCTGGCTGGCCGACATCCTCGCCCGCATCGCCGACCATCCGGCGCACCGGCTCGAACAACTGCTGCCGTGGAACTGGGCGGGGCAGCCAGACCCGATCCTTCAGGCCGCAGCATGACTAACCAAGTCCAGGTCGCCCGGCTCAAGATCGTGCTCGATGATGTCGCGCCGCAGGTGATGCGTCGCATCGTCGTGCCGCTGACCATCCGGCTTGATCGCCTGCACCTCGTGCTCCAGGCCGCAATGGGATGGACCGACAGTCACCTCTACGAGTTTAGGTTCGGTGACACGGGGTTCGGCATCCCCGATCCTGATTGGGGCGACGGACCGCTTGATGCCCGCAAGGCAACGCTGCGCACTGCTCTGCTCGACGCCGGCCGCAAGTCGTTCAAGTATCTTTACGACTTCGGTGATGGCTGGGAACACTCGATCAAGGTCGAGAAGATCGAGCCCTGCATCACCGACATCGGCCTGCCTCTGCTCATCGCTGCCACAGGCCGCTGCCCACCCGAAGATGTCGGCGGCCCGCCAGGCTACAGCGAGTTCCTCGAAGCCCTCAATGACCCAGCCCATGAACAACACGAGGACGTCCTCCGCTGGGTGGGCGAGCCGTTCGAACCGAACCTCGTCGATACCGCTGCAATCGACAAAGACCTAGAGTTGCTCGCGCGCCAGTGGAGCCGCCGCAAACCCTGATCAAGGAAACCGCCAGCGGTACTCACCGGATGCTTACCAAGTTCTTGGTCCCGGCCGATGATGGCTCCGAGCCGCTGATGGGCTTTGCCGAAGCGGTGGTGGTTGATGAGCAAGCTGCCGGTCTGGCAACCCCGGCACCGGCAGCGATCATCGATCTGCCACGC
>JBIPOH010000451.1:0-2835 GCA_044379435.1 Novosphingobium sp. | reverse complement strand
CGCTTGGGGACGCCGCAACGCTTGGCGGCGGCATCCAGCTGATTGCGGGAACAGGGCTTTCGGCAGGCAATCTTGCGGCCAGCGGCGGCCTCGTTTCGCTGTTTGCGGGCGGCGCGCTTCTGGCCGGGGGGTTGAGCGGAACATCGGTTGCCGCGACGGCGGGGGCGAGCCTTGGCGTGGGCGCGGTGACGGCAAGCAGCGGTTCTGTCTCGCTGGCGGCAGCGGGTGCACTGACCGGCGCTGCCATGGGGGCCACCGGTTCGATTGTGCTCAGCAGCACGGGCGGCGATATCAGCGTTGGCAATCTCGCATCGTCGGGCAGTTCGGTCAGCCTCGGGGCAGACGGTGCGGGCCGGACCGGCACCATCGTGGCCGCCAATGGCATCGCGCTGCGGGCAGGGGCGAGCCTTGACCTGCTCTCGGCAAGCACCGCCGCTGGCAATGTTTCGCTCGAGGCGACCGGGAACCTTGCAGCAGGTGATCTGACGGCCACGGGTGGGCGGCTGCTCATCACCGCGGGCGGTAGCGCGGCGCTGGGTGATGTGGCGGCTGCGGGCCTTGCCGGGGCAAGCGGGCTTACCGCGTCTGCCGGCACAACGCTTACGCTTGGCAACGCTCAGGTGGCGGCAGGCACGCTCGATCTCTCAAGCACTGGCGCGCTGACGGCAGGGGATCTTTCGGGCGTTGGCGGCGTCAACGTGGTGGGACTTGGGCCCGTGACGACCGGGCTGGTCGGTTCGGCCAGCGGCGGCGCGGTGCTGACGGCTGCGGGCGATCTCGTGACGGGGGCGGTCACGGTGTCCGGTCCCGTCTCGCTGGCGAGCAGCGGCGGCGCGCTGACGGTGGGCGCGGTAACATCGGCCAGCGGCGCGGCGACGTTGGAAGCTGCCGGCGCGCTGGCGGCGGGCGCGGTTTCGGCGGCGAGCGGCATCACCGCCGATGCGGGCGGCAATCTCGGCCTTGTTTCGGCCGCCAGCGCGGCGGGCGATGTGGTGCTGGCGGCCACCGGCGATCTGGCTGCGGGTGATCTGACCGCCACGGGCGGGCGCCTGCTGGTTTCGGCGGGCGGATCGGCAGGACTGGGCGGCCTGACTGCAGCGGGGCAGGCTGGCGGTGTTGGCCTGCGCGTTTCGACCGGTACGGGGCTGACGCTGGGATCTGCGGCAGTCACGGCGGGCGAATTGCGTCTGGTCAGCGGCGGTGCCCTGCTTGCGGGCGATCTGGCGGCCAGTGGCGGCGTGCTGACGGTAATCTCGGGAGGAACGCTGGATGCTGGCCCGCTGGCCGGGCAGGGCGGAATTGTGCTGACGGCAGCGGGAGACACCGTGCTGCGCGGCGCAGCGGCTTCCAGCGGCGGCAACATAACATTGGACGTGACGGGTGCGCTTTCGGCGCAGGCCATCACGGCCAGCGGTACGCTCAGCGCTACGGCGAGCAGCGCGCTGCTTGCGGGCGATGTCGCGGGTTCCGGCGTAAGCTTGATTGGCGGCGCAACGCTTACCGCCGGTCAGATCACTGCGGCGACGGCAGGGGTGACTTTGACGGCGGCTGGGAACCTTTCGAGCGGGACGATCACCGCGCCGGGCGCGATTGCACTGACGAGCACTGGCGCCGGCGTGGTTGCAGGTGCGATCACCTCGACGGGTGGGGCGGTGGCACTACAGGCTGCCGGTGCGCTGGCGGCAGGCGCGGTTTCGGCGGCGAGCGGAATTTCCGCCAATGCGGGCGGCAATCTGGACCTTGTTTCGGCCACAAGCGCGGCGGGCGATGTAGTCCTGGCCGCCACGGGTGATCTTTCGGCAGGTGATCTGTCGGCCACTGGCGGCGTTCTGACTGCAACTTCGGGCGGCGCGCTGCTTGCGGGTGATGTTTCAGGCTCCAGCGTAAGCCTGACGGGCGGCACGACGCTGACCGCCGGGCAGGTCACAGCGGCGACAGCGGGCGTCACGCTGGCGGCTGCAGGCGACCTTGCCAGCGGGGCGATCAGGGCGCCGGGCGCGATTTCACTGACGAGCACCGGCGGCGGCGTGGCAGTCAGCGGCCTTATCAACGGCGGCAGTGATGTCGCGCTGGTCGCGGCGGGCGATCTTGCTGCGGCCGGTATCACCGCTGAAGGCACGCTTGATCTGCGCGGCGCGGCGCTGGCGCTTGGCAACCTGCGCGCGGCCACGATCGCTGCGCGGGCGTTGGCGTCGCTGGCTTCGGGAACGGTGACGGCCACGGGAGGCGCTGCATCGCTGGCAGCGGCGGATGACCTTACGACGGCGGATGTCACCGCATCGGGTGCCGTTTCGCTGCAAAGCACGAGCGGCGCCCTGACCGCGCAGGGCGTTACGGCAGGCGGCAATCTGGCGCTGGCGTCGCTTGGGTCCCTGCAGGCGGGGAACCTCGTCGGCGCTGGCGATCTGGAGGTTGGCGGGCTTGCCGTCACGCTGGGCGACGTGCGCGCCGGACAAGTTGTGCTGACGGCAGGCGGCAGGCTGGATACTGGCACGGTGAGGGCCGATCTTGGCGCTGCGGCGCTTTCGAGTGGGCAGGCGCTGCGCAGCGGCGCGATCAGCGCCGTTGGAGTCATCCGGATCGCCAGCCTTGCGGCGGTTTCGACGGGCAATCTCGCCTCTAGCCTTGGCCTGACGGTCAGTGCCGGGGGCAGTGCCGCTCTTGGCGATGTGCGCAGCACGGGCGGCGCGGTTGACTTGCGGGCCAATGGCGGATCGCTGCTTGCTGGCGCGGTCACGGCGGGCACCGATGCAGTCCTCGGCGCTGCTGGTGCGCTGACGGTCGGCGATGTGGCCGGGCGCGATATTGCGCTGCTGGCAGTCGGCGATGTGCGCG
>JBIPOH010000450.1:0-2837 GCA_044379435.1 Novosphingobium sp. | reverse complement strand
GCCCCTCGTGCTGTTGCCCGTCCAACTCGTGCGAAACCAGCGCACGTCCACGTATGACCTCGAGGTCCGCGATGAGGACCTGAGCACCAACCTGCCACTGCAGGAACGGCTGAGACAGGACTTCGGCATCAAGCTGCCCGACCTTGACGAAACCGATGATTGGACACCCTCAGCCTATCTTGCCGAGGTTGCTGAGGCGGTGTCCGGACAGCGCGAATGGTCGATTGATGCCAATGGCATCCAACTGGGCTTCTTCTCCTTTGCCAAGCTCTTGATGCACCGTGACCTTGATCCGGACCTGTGGCCGGAAACAGCGTTTGGCGCCGAGGCCTTGCTAGGGCGTCTGCTAACCGAGGGTTATGAAGCCACCGAGCCGTTGTTCCCCAACGATCAAAAGCTCGATGCGGTGCTCGATCCGGCTGACATCATCCAGATCGTCGATGCCGACGCTTCGCAGACCAAGGTCATCGAAGAGGTTCGAAAGGGCACGAGCCTCGTGGTCCAGGGCCCGCCCGGCACCGGCAAGTCGCAGACCATCACCAACATGATCGCTGCGGCCGTCCATGACGGCAAATCCGTGCTGTTCGTGGCGGAAAAGATGGCCGCTCTGTCCGTCGTTCATGAACGGCTGGTCAAGGCTGGGCTACAGGATATCTGCCTTGAGCTCCACTCACGGGCCGCCAACAAGAAGGCGTTCACAGTAGAACTGGCCCGGACCCTCGCGGCCAGTGCCATGGCTTTGAATGCCAGTGACGACCCCGCAGAGCTGCGCGAGACGCGCGATCAGCTCAATCTCATCGCTGACCTGCTGCACACGCCGCAGCCTCCACACGGCGAGACGCCGTTTGAGGCCATCGCCCAGATTGTCGGCTGCGTGGGGCGGGACCTGCCACCACCGATCATCAGCACCGACGGCTTGGTCGCGATGGATCGCGAACAAAGATCGCGTGCTACTGCCGCCATCCAGCTGATGATGGACGCCATGGCAGCGGCCGGTTCTCCATCCGAACACCCGTTTCGCGGTGCCGTTGTGCTGGACCTCAGTCCTACCGATGCGGTCCGGCTTGGCGGGGAACTGAAGGAGGCCGTCGCCGCGCTCGAGATCCTTGTGTCGCAAACGCAGCGTCTTGGAGATCGCCTCGGGTGTCGCTTTTCGGCCACGCTGGACGGCGTGCTGTCCTTGGCGCGCTGCCTGGAGTTGCTGGCCAAGGCGCCAACAAGGGATGAGACGCTCCTTGGCCATCTCGCACGCCAGGCGGCGAACAGCCGAACCATGCTGGCGCTGGGCGCGGGCAAGGATTGGGCCGAGTGTCACGCGGTGGCTGCGCCCAGGTTCACGGCCTCGGCATGGACCGCTAACCTGAGCGACATGCGGGCCGCCATAGTGGCCGGCTCGGCGTCGATCTTCTCACGCTGGTTTGGCCCGTACCGCGCCCAATCCGTTCAGCTCGCCAGCCTGCTGACCGGCGGCTTGCCGCGGTCCCCCGAACACCGCCTCGAATTGGTTGATGCACTTGCCGAGATCCAACGCCTGCGCAAGCGCCTGGCGGAAGACGAGGCCTGGCTTTCCGAGGCGCTGGGGGCCTTGTGGTTGGGTGAGCAAACCGATTTTGCGTTTTTGCTGACGGTGACCAGTTGGCTGCAGCAACTCGATGGGCTGGGCTTGGATACGTCGCGGGAGCAATTGCGCCTGATGCTTGACGGCGTCGAAGAACCCGAGGCCGAGGCCAGCGCCTTGCGTGTTCTCTTGGCCGACGTGCGCCAATTGCTGGGCAAACCGCTTGACCGGATGGGTCTCGACCTGCTGGCCGCGTTCGGCAACGCGACACTCGATGCCATCGCCCTTGGCGATTTGCGCACGGGTCTGGAAGCCATGGCCTTGGAGCCTCAGCGCTATCTCGAGTGGGCGCGTCTCCATCGCAGCATCGAGGAGGCGCGCAAGGCGGGCACGTCTGCAGTCGTCGATATCGTCGTGGCCGGGAAGCTGCCTCCAGATAGGGCGATCGATGAGTTTCACTATGCATGCGCCGAAGCACGGTGGAATGAGGCGCGGACCCGCGAGCCGGAACTGTCGCAGCTGCACACGGTTGATCGGCATGCGCTCGTTGAGCGCTTTCGCACACTCGAACGCGACCGCCTGCAGCAGGCCAAGGAAAGCATCCTCGCACGGCATTATGAACAAATGCCGCGCGGCAGTGTCGGCGAGATTGGCATCATCCGGAACGAGATTGGCCGCAAGCGGCGCCACAAGCCGGTCCGATGGGTGATGGCGCATGCCGGCCGCATGGTCAGGCGCATCAAACCCGTCATGCTGATGAGCCCCATTTCGGTGGCACAGTATCTGCCGCCCGGCGTGCTCGAGTTCGATATGCTGATCATGGACGAGGCCTCGCAGGTAAAGCCCGAGGATGCCTTGGGTGCCATCGCCCGCGCCAAGCAGATCGTGGTGGTCGGCGACCAGAAGCAGTTGCCTCCGACGTCCTTCTTTGATCGGCTCGTTGACGATGGCGAGGATGAGGATGATAGCGACGAGGTTGGCGCCTCGGTTGCAGCCACCGCCGATATGGAAAGCATCTTGTCGCTGTGCGATGCGCGCGGGCTGCGGCCACTCATGCTGGAGTGGCATTACAGGTCCCGTGATCCCTCGCTCATCCAGGTGTCCAACGCCGAGTTCTACGGGGAGAGGCTGGTCTTGCCACCATCGCCGTTGCAGCTCGACGACAACTACGGTCTCAAGCTTCGCCGGGTACCAGGCGTCTATGCGCGCGGCGGCAGCGGCCTTGGGCGCCAGGGCACCAATCGCATCGAGGCCCAGACGGTGGTCGCGGCCGTTGCGG
>JBIPOH010000449.1:0-2841 GCA_044379435.1 Novosphingobium sp. | reverse complement strand
TCTTGCAGCGCCGTCGCAAATGGGTCTACCCATGCTGCAATCTTGGGTCTTTAGATCGGGACGGGGCCGGTTTTTGGGAACATGGACCTAAGGGCAATTGCGCGCAGCGCGTGGGAGCCGAAGGAATAGAATATGACAATAGGCTCAATGATCGAAAACAGTCTCGTGGCCGCGGTGGTGAGCAACCCCCGTTTGCCAGATAATCCCATCGTGGATTGCAATGCCGCGTTCATGGAGCTTACCGGCTATGGCCGCGATGAGATCATTGGCCGCAACTGCCGGTTTCTGCGCGGGGCAGGGACCGAGCCCGAACTGACCGAGCAACTGCGGGTAGGCATCGCGGCACGGGTGCCGGTGATGGTTGAGCTGCTCAATTACAAGCGTGATGGGACGCCGTTTCGCAACGCGGTGATGATTGCGCCGATCTTCGATGCGGCAGGCGAACTGGAATGGTTCCTGGGCAGCCAGGTCGAGATTGCCGGCGCCGCTGATGCAGTGCCGAGCGCGCGTGCGGTCGAGGCGCGGGAGAAGGTTGCTTCACTTTCGCGCCGCCAGCGCGAGATTCTGGAATGCATCGCCGCTGGGCGGCTCAACAAGCAGATCGCCTATGAGCTTGGGCTGAGCGAACGCACGGTAAAGCTGCACCGGGCTGCCGTGCTGCGCGCACTTGGCGTGCGCACCAGCGCCGATGCCATTCGCATGGCCATCGAAGCCGGGCTCTGAAGCGCGGGCAAGGCGGCGCGCTTTGCCCTCCCGGACAGGTTGAGAGCGAGGGGCATCGCGCCCACCTCGGCAGCATCGGGTCGATGGAGCAAAGCTCCTCTTCGCGGTCGCAACCGGGTGCGAGCCTTCCGGTCCCCCCCGCTTCACCGGGAGGTTCGCACCTTATATCCCGCTGCCGGCTGGGTTCCCGATATGGGGCAAGTTGACACGGTTGACACGGTCTTGGGTTAAAACCCGGTTGGCCCATGCGCCCGCATCTGCGAAGAAGCAGCTTTGCGTTCAATTACAAAGATATGATCCATGCAGGAAGCATATCGCAGGACCGCTGTTGTAGGACAGCGCAAAGGCGATGTGGCCCAAAAAGGACCCTCCCGGTTCGCTGGAACCGGAAGGGACCCTTCGTTATGCAGTCATGCGATCAGAACGCTGCGCCGATCGAGAACACGACCCGCGAGCCAGCAATGGTCTTGCCGTCCTTGGTCGAGGAGAAGTTCGGCTGCAGGTATGCCGCTTCGGCATTGCTGATATCGGTATCGACATAGGCGATGCCGAGAGTGAGCTTGCCCACGGCAACATCGGCGCCGAGCAGCCAATCGAAGTATTCCCCGGTCGGCGCGACGCTGGTGCCGTTCGGGCCAAGGCCCGAGTTGCCCTTCGAGTAGCCGATGTGACCCTTGAGGGTGACGGGCAGCGACGGAATGGCGGCAGCCGCGTCGGTCCAGATGTAGAGATTGTCTTCCTTGGCGCCGGGATTGTCGGGCGTGCCGGTCTGGGCCGAGGCGCCAGTGTTGAACCACTTGCCGAGTGACTGCTGCTTGGGCGCATAGGCAACGCCGGCGGTAAGGCTGGCCGGGCCGACAGTGCCCGAAAGCTTGATGAAGGGTTCGACGAAAGTTGTTTTGCTGGCGCCGCCCGGATATGTGTAGACCGTGACGCCGACATCGAGCGCGGCGCCCGAGCCCACGGGCAGCTTGTAACCCGCGATGAGATCGAGTTCGAGGTTGGGCCCGCCGAAGGTGCCCCAGCCAGAGAGGTTCGAGCCCCAGAAGCCAGCATAGGCGCCGCTTTCATGGCTGACAGTGATACCACCCTGGACTGCCGCGCCGCCATTCGACTGTGAAACGCCGCGGAACCGGTAATCGGAAACGAGCGCCACGCTGCCGGAAACGGTCAGGGGCGGGGGAGGAGCGGTTTCCTCGGCAAAGGCCGGCGTGGAGATGGCGGTCATGAGCGCCATAGCGGCAAGACGGAATTTCATTTGGAACGACCTCCCTGGGACTAAGCCCGAGACTACGGATACCGTTCCTGCCTGCGACCGCTTTCGCGTGACCTCTCACCAAGTGGTGCCACGTCGTATGCGATGCAGTAATACTTAAGCTGAAATCATTGCTATAATATTGCTGTATTGTTTCTCAACATTGCCATTCGTGCTGCAGTGCAAAAAACTCTGGGTGATGCGTTTGGGCAACATGCCACAGTCCGGGTTCACCTGGTCCCGCTCCGGTCCTGCGTTATGCGGCTGCGGGCAGTGGCAGGCGGATCACGGCCGACAGCCCGCCGCCCTCTCCTGCGCCGTGCCCCTCCGGCCAGGGCCGGTTGCCCAGGGTCAGCGTACCGCCCTCAAGCCTTACGGCCGCCTGCACGATCGCAAGGCCGAGGCCCATCCCCGGCGTATCGCGCGAGCGGGCAGTATCAAGCCGGAAGAACGGCTGAAACACGTCTTCCATCCGGTCCTCCGGGATGCCGGGGCCATCATCCTCGACCCGGATCACCACCGCGCTGGTTTCGCTGGCCAGCGACACCCGCACATTGCCGGCATAGTGCAGGGAATTGTCGATGAGATTGGCCAGCGCACGGCGAATTGAGACGGCCCGGGCGGTGATTTCGACGCTTTCCGGCCCAATGTAGCGGGCATCGAAGCCCTGATCGGCGGCGCTGTCGACCAGTGTGGCGGCCATGATCGCAATGTCGATGCGCTGCGGCGGAATCTGCGTGCCGCCCGCTTCGACAAAGGCTTGCAGCGATTCCAGCAGGTGGCGCATTTCGCCGATGTCATGCTCGAGTTCGGCGCGCGTCTCGTCTTCCAACTGCACGCCGTCCAACCGCAATTGAAGCCGC
>JBIPOH010000448.1:0-2846 GCA_044379435.1 Novosphingobium sp. | reverse complement strand
GGCGGCAATGCGACCGTGGAGCGGAATTTCGATCACGTCGTTGGCGGGTTCGCGCGCCGGGGCGGGGCTGCGCAGCGGGGCAAGCGCGGCAGTGTTGCTGGCGGCAGCGCGGCTGGCGGGCTTTGCGGCAATGGCATCGCTATCGCGGATCACCTCAAGCGCGCGGGCGCGATTGGCAAGGCGGCGAATGAAGCCGCGTTCTTCCAGCGCCGAAATCAGCCGGTGCACGCCGGACTTGGACTTGAGATCCAGCGCTTCCTTCATTTCCTCGAACGAGGGGGAAATGCCGGATTCTTCAAGGCGAGTCTGAATGAAGGTCAGCAGTTCGTGCTGCTTGCGCGTTAGCATTCGTGCGCACTCCCCAATTGGTGAACGAATGCGGAACGAATAAGCAACAAAGATTCACGCGTCAAGCATTTCTGCGCTTTTCTACAGAAGGTAGACCGGAACAGACTGGCCTGCCGGGGTATGGGGCGCATGGGCTGGGCGCACCACCAGCGCATTGGCGCGGGCCAGCGAGGAAAGCGCGCCGCTATCCTGCAGGCCATCGAGTGATACCTCGCCTGCATCCCACACCGCGCGCAGGAATTCCATGCGGCTGCCGCCGGCGGGCATTGCCTCGCGCAGCTGGGCGGGGACGGGGCGGGGCAGGGGGTCGGCAGCACCAAGGGCTGCGCGGATCAGTGGGAGCAGGAACAGGAACCCGGTGACGAAGGCGGCGGCGGGATTTCCCGGCAGGCCGAGGATGACCTGCGATCCCCGGCGCGCGACGAGCAGCGGTTTGCCCGGCTTGATCGCCACGCGCCAGAAAGCGAGGTCTGCGCCCAGTTCCGCCAGCGCCGGGCGGACCAGATCGTGATCGCCGACCGATGCGCCGCCGCTGGTGACAATGACGTCTGCGCCGCGCGCCGCCTCGAACGCGGCCATCAGTGCGTCCAGCCGATCCGGCACTGGTCCGATCCGGTTCACGCGCACCGCGGGCTGGCTGGCAAGTGCAGCCAGCATCGCGCTGTTGCTGGCGGGGAGCTGATGCGCGGCCATGTCTGCGCCGGGGGCCGCGAGTTCATCGCCGCCATCGATCACCGCAAGTTCGAGCGGGCGGCGCACGGCGAGGTGCGCATGGCCTGCGGTGATGGCGAGCGCGATCTGGGCTGCGCCGAGCCGGGTGCCTGCTGCCATCAGGGCGTCGCCGCTGCGAAAATCGAGCCCGGCGCGGCGGATGTGGCGGGCAGGCGGATCGGGCGGCGTGCCGGTGAGGAGGAGCTTGTCTCCCTCGCGCGCCGCGTCCTCCTGAATGAGCACCATGTCGGCACCGGCAGGAACCAGCGCGCCGGTGCTGATGCGCGCAGCCTCTCCGGCGTTGACGGTGCCGGAAAAGGGGCGGCCTGCAGCGCTTTCGCCGATCACCCGCCAGGGGCCAGGCAGATCGGCGGCGCGCAGGGCATAGCCGTCCATTGCGGAGACATCGGCTGCAGGCTGGGTGCGCAGTGCGCCTAGCGGCTGCGCCAGGTGGAAGCCGAGGCAATCGGCGGCCGCGCGCTGTTCAATCGGCAGTGTGGGGGCGATGGCCATCAGGCGGCGCTGCGCTTCTTCCAGCGCCAGCGGCGGGTTGGGGCGCTGAGGGGTCTGCACCGGATCGCTCATGGTGCGCGCCAATCCCCCGATTTGCCGCCGCGCTTTTCGATGAGGCGGACGCCATCGATCACCATCGCCTTGTCGATGGCTTTCGCCATGTCGTAGACCGTGAGCAGCGCGACCGAGACGGCAGTGAGCGCTTCCATCTCCACCCCGGTGCGCCCGGTGAGCGAGGCCGTGGCACGGGCTTCGACGCCGTTTTCGACGAAAGCAAATTCGACACTAACGGCATCAAGCGCAAGCGGGTGGCACAGCGGGATGAGCTCTGCCGTGCGTTTGGCAGCCATTATTCCAGCAATGCGCGCGACGGCCAGCACGTCGCCCTTGGGGGTCTTGCCATCGCGTAGCGCGGCGAGCGTGGCGGGCGCCATGCGGATCATGCCAAGGGCAATGGCAACGCGCTGCGTTTCCGCCTTGCCGCCGACATCGACCATGCGGGCACGGCCTTGGGAATCGAGGTGGGTGAGCCCGTTCATGCGCTGAAATCCAACAAGGTTGACACAGTTGACACGGTCTTGACGGGAAACATCAGGACTGGTTTCCGGGTGCTGGCAGAGCGCTGGGGTAAAAGGCGAATTGTTGCTTGCATGGCGCGGTGATGCCACGTCTGCGCGCGGTAGGACAGATGGAAAGAAAGCGGGCCGGGATGCCAGCACCGCTTCCTTTCCGGCGGTGTTTTCAAAGCACGAAATCGGCTGCTTTCAGCGCCAGCAGGCCGGTCAGGCCGATCCAGAAATCGGAAGAGCCATCACCGTTGGTATCGCCTTGTACATACGTCGCGCCGTTGGCCTGCTGGAACCGCAGCTGGCCTGCAACCTTGCTGAAGGCGGACGTGCCGATGAAGGTGAATGCCTGATTGCCGCTGGCCGGCGTGCTGGCGTCGACCAGCGCAAGGTCGATCCGGTCTGCCTCTGCCTGACTGAAATCGACGATCACATCGGCAGTGGCGGCGGACTTGCCGCCGAAGTCGCCCTGCGCAAACACGAAGGTATCCTTGCCAAAGCCGCCACCCAGCGAATCGCGGCCAATGCCGCCGGTGATGGTATCGATGTCGGCTCCGCCGAACAGGTTGTCGATGCCGGTGCCGCCTTCAAGCACGTCGTTGCCAAGGCCGCCCACCAGCGTATCGTCACCCGCCTGACCGACCAGCCGGTCGTTGCCGCCATTGCCGGTGAGCCGGTTGGCATTCAGATCGCCGATCAGCAGATCGG
>JBIPOH010000447.1:0-2847 GCA_044379435.1 Novosphingobium sp. | reverse complement strand
ACGCGCGGCATGGGCGATGCAGGGGCGGGCACGTTTCAGGTCGTGCTCGATGCCTTCGTCGGGTGGGACAAGGAATACCGCGTGATCGAACGGGTGATCGCCGCCAGTGGCCGCCCCGCCACCTTCACGCTCGCATCGGGCAACGATACCGCGCCGCGCTGGCGCCGCGTGCTGGAAATGCTGGAGAAGACCAATGCGGCGGGCGGCACCGCCCACGCGCAAGTCATGCCGCGCCCCATCGGCCTGATCGCCGGGCTGGAGCTGACCGTGCACCCCTTCGTGCTCTGCCCGAGCTGGAGCAGAATCGCGCACCTTTCGATCCCCGAACAAGTCGCCGCGATGCGCGATCCGGCCTTGCGCGCGGCGCTGCTGAGCGAAGACTTCGCCCCCGGCCACCCGTTCAACGCGCTGGCGCGCAACTGGCGCTGGCTGTTCCCGCTCGACAACCCGCCGGACTATGCGCCGCCTGCGCACCTCAGCATGGAGGGCCAGGCCGCCGCGCGCGGGTGCACGCCGCAGGAAGTGGCCTACGACCGCCTGCTCGAAACCGAAGGGCGCGGCCTGTTCCTCGCCGCGCTCGGCAATTACGAGAACGCCTCGCTCGCCAGCGCGCACGAGATGCTGAAGCACCCCTATTGCGTCCCCGGCCTCGGCGATGGCGGCGCGCATTATGGCGCGATCTGCGATGCGAGCTATTCGACCTACCTGCTCACCCAGTTCGTGAAGGGGGAGGGGCCGCTGAGGCTCGATCTGGCCGAAGCCGTCCACATGCTCAGCCGCAAGGCCGCGCGCGCGGTTGGCCTCAATGATCGCGGGCTGCTCAAGGTGGGCGAACGCGCAGACCTCAACGTGATCGACCTGGACGGCCTCTCGCTCCACCTCCCCGAAGTGGTGCGCGACCTCCCCGCAGGCGGCCGCCGCCTCCACCAGCGCGCGACGGGCTATGAGGCGACGGTGGTGGCGGGCGAAGTGATCCGCCGCTTCGATCAGTCAACCGGCGCGCGGCCCGGCAAGCTGATCCGCGGGGCGGGGTACAGGTCAGCGGCTTAGGCGGCGCGGGGGAGTTGAGTGGTTAGTGGTGCGGCTGATAAAGGTTGATGGCTGCCGTGTCGGGGATGGCCAACATTGCAATTGAGGTTCGATGCCTTAGTCGTAAGACGCTACTGAAGACTTCAAGCAGTGCAGAGGCACCCGATAAATGTTGTCTGCTCGTATCATATTGCTTTGTCCCGTAGCTTTTCTGGTTTCTTGTGGCGGAGCAGGAAGCCCGCAGCGGGCCGATGATAACCCCAAAACGTCATTCAGGTATCACTGCATCATAACGACTGAACTTGGCGAAGGATCATTTACGAAGATTGACGGAAAAATTTTTGACGTCGTCACATCAAGGCCCGATGCAGATCGGCTGGCAAAGGCGGTATCGAATACTTCTGGCCGAGAGTATTTGTATGCTAGGGTATGCGTGCGAGGTTTCTTTGCATACAAGACCGGCTGGATCGGACATGTGCAAACTGAACCACGTGCATTTGTTGAGCTTTCAAAATTTCAGATTATCTCATCCGACAATAATCTGGATGATCTCCGCGCAATCACGAAAGGTAGACCACTGCCTGCAAAGAGTGATGTATTTTGACGCGAAAAGGTGGAGCGGCAACCACTGGGCGTGAGCGGCCATAGCGCACCGGACTAGGACATGCTGAGCCGGAAGGGCGGAAAGTGGTGGCTAGCTGCCGTTGCGTTCACCATCCCCAAGGACCTCCGTATGTCCAAGGCATCCACACGAAGTTTACAAATACCCAGAAAGCGGCGAAGCTCCAAGCCAAGGTTGTCATTATCCAAAGCCGACGAAGCGTGGTCGTTCCTCTTATGGCTACTCTAATAAACACGGGAAATAGGACGATGGCGAACCAAAGCATGATCGCGAACGGGCGATCCAGTCGCCAAAGATTGAATCCAAAACTCAGCCCAACGAACAAATACGCAACAGATAACAGCGTTGCCGGAACAGCCAACGCAACAAGCGATCCCTTGGCGATTGTTCGTAAGCGCATTGAGCTTGATTGAACGATACACGCTACGTCCGCAAGTGGCAGAACTTGGGCGATTGCCGCCATAGCGACCATCCTCTGGGCCAAATGCCGGGAAACGGCGGAAAGTGGTGGTTAGCGGCCGTTGGTGATTAGGTCGTCGTTTCAAGGCGCAACTTCGCCGGGAACTCCGCGCGCAATTCACTCAAGAGTTCGAGCCAGATCGATCGATCCTGTGCCGGTAATGCCGATAAATCCCGATTGTTAATATCAAGCACGATGTCGCTGAGTTCGAGACGGCTCCAGAACATATCCCTGAAGCCGTCCCACCCGCTGAACGAACTGTATCCTAGATAAGCCGTGTCGGTGATGCGACTGAACAGTAACTCCTTCGAAGTTACCGATGCGTCGATGCTAACGCTGTAACGCTCGCTCTGGGTGCCACTTGCCATCAGGCCATTGTGCGAGGTTTTCCGAACGTCCGCAACTGGGCGCAAACGGCCGTCGGCACCCTAGAAAATCGAAGTCCCCATCCCGCCGTCGACCACAAGCGACTGGCCGGTCACAAAGCTCGCCTGCGCGCTGCACAGCATCGCGACCATCGCGCCGAGGTCTTCGGCATCGCCGAAGCGTCCGGCGGGGATGCGCGCGGCTTTCACGAAGGCGGCGACTTCCTCGTCATAGGTGCGGCCATTCTTCGCCGCGCGCGGGTTCATCATGTCTTCGATGCCGGGGGTGTGGTGCATCCCCGGCAGCACCGAGTTCACCGTCACGCCGTGGCGCGCCAGTTCCTTGGAGATCGCGTGGCAATAGTTGGCCA
>JBIPOH010000446.1:0-2849 GCA_044379435.1 Novosphingobium sp. | reverse complement strand
AAAGCCAACCATGTCCGCAACTGCAATGCTCCTGAGCGCTGGGGAGCTACCCGCCTGCCACCAGATCAGCACGAAGCTGCCCATGCTGATCCCGACCATGACAGTGGCCAACAGACGGACCTCAGGGCGGAGCGCTGCCCAGAACGCGATTCCAACGATGACGAGAAACAGCGCCGCACGGTGATGCAGCAGCGTGAAAGTGTCCGAACCCGCCTCCACGCCGTACATCCGCTGCAGCAGCGCCGGCTTGAACAAGGCGAGCGCAGGCATCACGTGAAGGAGGCCCAGCAGCGCCCAACAGATCCTCTCGATCATGCAACATCTCCCTTGACGCCGCGCAGTGTCCAAGGCCCTCGCCATGCTGCCAGCCGCACCCCGGCCATGCCCAGCAGCAGGGCAATCAGCGGCACATAGTGCCAGGCCGGATAGGGCGGCGATTTGTGTGAGAAACTGTCGATCAGGCACGCGGTGTAGATGAACCAGACGAGATGCAGCCCTGTTCGGTGAAGCGCAGCCCATACGCGGGCTGGCATGGCCCGCCTGATGGTTTGGGCTGAGGTGACGACCATGGCCGCAACCAGCACCAGCCCGGGAAGGCCGATCAGAAAATCGGCATCCGTGATGCCGGCAGGGATGGTTCCGAAATCGTGGATGAACAGCGACAGGATCAGCACGATATGGACCGAGATGCTGAGTCCGAAGCAGACGCCCAGAGTAGCGCGGTGCCGCAGGATCCACCGGCTGAAGTCAGATGGCCAGAGCCGGTGCAGCGGTGATGCCAGATAGACCAAGGCGAACAGGGGCAGCGAAACGCGTGCTGTGGCGCGCAGCGCCTGTCGCAGCCCTTCATTGCTCACGCCCATCTCGAAAAGGACGATGCCGCCTGCCAGCAAGGTAGCCGGGATCATGGACTTGGCCGCTATGAGCTTCTTATCCATGGGCGGTGCCAAACTTGCGGGCAAGGAGGAGCACAAGCACGGGCGGCGCAATGACCGCCAGCAGATCGAACGCGAAGATGCCGTCCAGCGGAAACCCGCGGTGCCCCCAGATCTGGACGTGAAACACCGCATGAAGAAACGGCCACGCGCTTCCGGCAAGAACCAGCGCCCGCGCCTTCGTCCAGCCACCGCACGTCAATGTCGCGCCGCTGGCGACAAAGGCGATCCCCACATCGCGCACGAAATGCATGTTGAACGGCCCCATAAGCTTCAGGCCCGGGGCCCGTTCGTAAAAGCCCATCGGATCGGCAAAGATGATCGCGCCGGTCAGCAGCCAAACCAGGCCCGTGCCGATGAAAGTTGGGCGGATCATTGCGTCCGGCCGATCGGTTCGGCGCTCTGGCTGTTCGCGCGGGCAACCGCTGTATCAAGATAGGTGTGCTTCACCGTCACCATGCCGCTGCGGAACTGGATCAGGTCAATCGCGGGAATAGAGTAAGGGCGGCCCGTCGGCACATAGCGGGTGTTGCCAAGCGTAAACGGGCGCGGCGGATCCATCCTGATATCGTATTCGATCACCACCGAATCCGCGCCGAATACTGCCGACCGGACTGTTGTCTGATAGGTGGGATTGTCGGCGAGGATCTTATGGAACTGCGCCTTGATGGCGGCCTTTCCGGCGGCGGTCGGCACGCCATCGACGAATAGCGCAAAGGTGGAATCGTCGGAATGGAGCGCGACGATCCGCTCCGCATCACGGCTGGCCCAGGCTTCGGCATAGCGTTGTGCCAACATAGGCACGGACTGGGGTGCCGCGGCCGCAACCGCTTCCTGCGCAAGCACCGGCAACGCGGGCAGTGCGGCGCACAAGGCTCCTAGACAAACGAGAATTCGTACTGGTTTCATGATCGCGTTCCTCCAAAGCGCATTGCAACACCATAGGCGATATGACATGTCAATAACATGTTATTGGGTCAATGACGCAAGCGGCTTGCAAATCTTGGCCGCTGCACTGAAAGAAAATTGGATGACGCCGCACTCGCTCCAGACAAATTTGGCCAGCCCGCGGCAGAGTGATCAGGCCTACGCGCTGATCAAGGGTGAGATCATCCAGTGCCGACTCGCCCCCGGCACACGCTTCTCTGAGCACGAGCTGTCCGAACGGTTCGGTCTTGCCCGGGCGGCAACGCGCGCCGCGCTCATGCGTCTGGCCGAAGTGCGTCTGCTGGAGCCGGTGCCGCGCGCCGGCTTTGTCGTCACGCCGATTACCATCGCCTCGGTTCGCGAACTGTTCGAACTGCGCCTGATGACCGAGCCGCACGCCGCGGCGCTCGCGGTCGGGAAAGTCGATCCTGCCCAGCTCCGCGCGATTAACCGTGCGCCGCAGGATGCCGGAACTGCGGAAGAGCGTCTGGCCTTTGTCGAAAGCAACCGCGCGTTCCACCGCGCCATTGCCGCCGCCACGGACAACAGCCGCCTGTATCATCTGCTCGAATCGCTCGCGGACGAGATGCAGCGTCTCGTTCATCTGGGGCTGTTTGGCCCCGGCGGCAGCGAAGCCGAGCGGCGCACTGCCGATGCCCAGCACGAAGCCTTGATCGCCGCGTTCGAAGCGCGCGATGCCCAAGCTGCCGAACAGGCGGCGCGCCTGCATATCGAGCATTCGCGCGCACTGGCGATGGACAGCATCATCAACGGCAACGCGCCGATCGCACTGTGACGAAGGAGGCACCATCGATGTTTCTGCGCGGCCACGATATCAAGATAGACGAGAGCGCCTTCATCCATCCAACCGCACTGCTTTATGGGAAAGTGCGGATAGGGCCCGGATCCTCCGTTTTTCCCTACGCCGTGATGCGCTCTGAAGCCCACGAAATCCGCATCGGCGCGCGCACAAACATTCAGGACTTC
>JBIPOH010000445.1:0-2851 GCA_044379435.1 Novosphingobium sp. | reverse complement strand
CGGCATCGTAGAAGGCGAGGAAGCCCTCGTTCAAACTGTCGCGCTCGACCGGGCCATGATCGCCCGCAAGCTGCCAGCCGCCGCGGATCAACCGTGAGATTTCGTAGCCGGGGGCAAGTTCGATGCGCTCGACGCTCATGGTTTCACCGTTGCCGTGGTGTCGCCCCGGCGGAATATGCGCTTGTTCAGCCGAGTGATGCGCAGGCGCGACGGGCAATTGGGATCGGGGCAGGCGATTTCGGCGTCACTGTCCATCCAGTCGTTGGGATGGGTAACGCGTTGCTTGGCAGCGAGCAGCGGCAGCACGGCAGCCAGGCTGTAGATCGAAAAGCCCTGGCCCGGCGGCAGGAACAGCAATTCGCCGCGCAGTTCGAACCAGTCGCCCGGCTTGGCGTTGCACCACAGGGTCGCGCCGGGCGGGGCGATCACTTCGACCTTGAGATCATAGAGGGTGAATTCGTCATCCATGCCGGCGCTTTTGCACCAGATGCGCCAACGAAACCAGAGCGCTGGCCAGTGCAATGGCTTCGTGCCATCATGGGATCGGGTCGGCCTTTCTGGGGGAATATGATGCTGCGCCCTTTTACTGCCCTGATGATCGCCTGCGCACTGCCGGGCTGCGCCTATCACAGCCTGACCGTGCCGGAACCCAATCGCGGCGATCAATATCTGCACCCCGTCAACAGCAACGCCATTGCCTGGGGCGCCATCGAGGATCCGAAGAAGGCCGAGGCCTGCGTCGGCACCAACAGCATCAGCGATGTGCAGGTGCGCACGTCGTTGTTGCAATCGCTAGCCACCGTGCTCACGTTGGGCTTCTGGCAACCGTCCCACATCCGCTATCGCTGCGGCAAGCTGCCGACCGGCGAAGGCGAGATTCCGCAATAAGGGGGGACGCCGCATGGCCCGCATCCTGAAATTTGACGATCGCACATGGCATAATTGGCATTTCACCGAACGGGATGTGCCGATCGCCGGGCGATACGAACTGCACCGCGCCGTGACTGCCAGCCTGGCGGACATGAAGGCCAGCGCCAAGGCCGTGCAGGATCTTATCGGCAAGGCCTTTATCGAGCGGCGCCGGCTGCGCGCCCATGGTGCGACCTGGTCCTTTTCGGCGGCACCATCCGTGCCCGGCGGCTGGCCGTTGGCGACGGGCTATGCCAACCAGTTGTTTGCGCTGCCGCCCAGCCATGTCGATCCCGGTTTTACCGGGGACAAGAATGGGCTGGTGCTGTGCCAGACCGGGATTTCGGTGGCCGAGCTCAACATGTGGCTGGAACCGCGCGGGCGATCACTGGCCACCACCGGTGCGTCGAACGGGCAGACGTTCGTGGGGGCGATGAGCTGTTCCACCCATGGTTCCGCCATCGATCACGGCGCCATCCAGAGCCAGGTGCGCGCCATCCAGCTGATCCCGGGACCCGACCGCAACCTGTGGATCGAGCCGGCGAGCCGCCCAGTCACGGACGGCCGCCTGGCGGCGCAGCTGGACGCTACCGTGCTGCGCGATGATCGGCTGTTTGCTGCCGCGCTGGTGTCATTGGGGGCGCTGGGGGTGGTGCATGCCGTGTTGGTTGAAAGCGTGCCGCGCTTCCTGCTCGAAAGCCACCGCAAGCGCTTGCCGGCCGACCTGGCGCTGCTGAATGCGATGCGAAGCCTGGCGGATGCTGATTTCGCGGCATCCGATCTGCCGGGCGCGGTGGGTCGGCGGCCCTATTTCTTCCAGTCGGTAATCAATGACCAGATCGACAAGGGCTTTGCCTATGTCACCTGCGGCTATCGGCGCGACTGGGACGCCAGCCACAATCTGGATTACAGCATCCAGCCCAAGCGCAGCCCGGGCTATAATCTGGCAACGGTGGTCGCCAATCTGCTCGATGCCGCACCAGGGCTGACGCCGATCATCACCAAGGCGGTGCTGGCCGATCAATTGAGCCCCATCAACGGCCGGGTCGGCAGCTGGGGACAGAGTTTCAACTTCACCACGCCGCGCGCCGGCACCGCCGGAGCTTCGGTGGCGGCACCGGTTGACTCCGTCCACGACGTGCGGGCGATCTTCCAGGCCGCGCTGAAGAAGGTTGGCAAGGCGCCGGTCGCCTTCGCCTGCCGTTACGCCCGCAAATCGCCCGGCCATCTCGCTTTCATCCGCTGGCCGCAAAGCGTGATCACCGACATTGACGGGCTGGATAACCATGCCACGAGGCTGGTGATGGCCCAGGCCGTCACCGATCTGCGCGCGGCCGGAATTCCACATGCCGAACATTGGGGCAAGCTGAATCAGGCCACGGCCAGCAGCGTGCGCGATGCCTATGGGGACGATTTGGAACACTGGCGGGCAGCGCGGGTCGATCTGCTCGATCGGGAAGGCGAATATGTGTTTGGCAGCGATTGGCTTGACCGATTGGGGCTGACCAATCGCAACTTCTGAAGGGAAACGCGTGGTGAGCTACATCGACGGATATGTGATTGCAGTGCCCGCGGCCAACAAGGACAAGTTTGAAGCCCACGCGCGGCTCGGTGACGGTGTGTTCATCGGTCTGGGCGCGTTGCGCGTGATGGAATGCTGGGCCGATGAGGTGCCGGATGGCAAGCAAACCGATTTCCGCCGCGCGGTGGAGGCCGCGCCGGAGGAGGAGATTGTGTTTTCCTGGGTGGAGTGGCCCGACAAGGCGACCCGCGATGCGGCGTTTGAGACGATGAAGGGCTGGATGTCTGATCCGTCCGTATCGCTTCGGTGAGGGCCGCCTTGCCGGCTGAGGGATCGAGCGCTCTTTAGCGTGTCCTATAGGACGCGGGTAAGGACGTTGGATGGGCCAGGTGGCGGTGTTTTCGGGCGCGGAGCGGCGTC
>JBIPOH010000444.1:0-2859 GCA_044379435.1 Novosphingobium sp. | reverse complement strand
ACCACCGCCAAGGCCGCGCGGCGCATGTCGTAGAAATTGAGCACAAGATTGGGGTTGCGCGCGAAGCCCTCGGGCGTGGCGACGTCCTCCACCCGGTGCTGTTCCCACAGCCCGCCTGCCGACCGGAAGGTGTCGATCCCGCTCTCGGCCGAAATCCCTGCGCCGGTGAGGATGACGATGCTGCGGGTTGTCGCCATGTCTTTCCCTTGTCGTCACCCTGAACTTGTTTCAGGGTCCATCGCTCAACGAGCTCAGGTTCCACCTAGACGCGGGATGGATGCTGAAACAAGTTCAGCATGACGAAGTAGGGGTAAGAGATGCTGCAATTCGGGGTGATCGGGCACAAGGGCAGGATGGGGCAAGCGCTCGAAGCAGCCATTACCGACGCAGGCCATGTGCTGTGCGTGGGCGTGGATGCCGGGGGTAGCATCGGGCCCCACGCAAACCAATGCGACGTGCTGGTCGATTTTTCCGCGCCCGAGGCGCTGGCAGCGAATCTCGGCGCGGCGCGGGTGGCGGGCAAGCCGATTGTCGTGGGCACCACCGGCCTTGAAGAGCAACATTTCGTCATGCTTGCCGAAGCCGCGCGGGCTGTGCCGGTGCTGCAATCTGGCAACTTCTCATTGGGCGTGACGCTGATGGCGCATCTGGTGCGCGAGGTCGCCGCGCGGCTCGGACCGGACTGGGATATCGAAGTGCTGGAGATGCACCACCGCATGAAGGTCGACGCACCGTCTGGCACTGCCAAGCTGCTGGGCGAGGCGGCTGCGGCGGGGCGCGGGATCGTGCTCAGCGACAACATGGAAAGCGGTCGCCACGGGATGACAGGCGCGCGGGCCGAGGGCGCGATCGGGTTCGCCACCTTACGCGGCGGCACGGTGGCGGGCGAGCATTCGGTGATCTTCGCGGGTTCAGAAGAGCGCCTGACCCTCTCTCACTCGGCTGAAAACCGCATGATCTTTGCGCGCGGAGCGGTGCGCGCGGGCGCGTGGCTCACGGGGCAGAGCGCCGGGCGCTACACCATGAACGATGTGCTTGGGCTCTGAGCCTTGACGGGCATGGCGCCCGGTGTATTGCCGGAATAATACACATAGATCCACAGGGGAGCGATCATCTTCATGTCCACCACCCTCACTCCCGCGCAACAGGCCGCGCGGTTGGTCGACAGCCTGGGGCCAGACGCGCTCGCGCAGGCTCAGGCCTACACCACCGGCAACCATTGGCTGCTGCTGCTGAATGTCGGCGTCTCGCTGCTGGTGGCTGTCATCATGGTGCGCCTCAAGCTGCTCGACCGGATCGCCGCGCGGATGGAGGGGCGGCGCTTGTCGCTTTCGACCTTCACGGTCAGCGCCGCGTTCCTGCTGATCTCGACGATCATCGCCCTGCCCTGGACCATCTACACCGATTGGTATCGAGAGCGTTCCTATGGTCTTTCCAGCCAGCCGCTCGGCGATTTCCTTGGTCAGATGGCGATCGGGGAATTGATCGGGACGGTGCTGGGCGGGCTGTTCCTTGTCGGGGTCTATGCCCTGATCCGCCGCACTGGCCAACGCTGGTGGCTGTGGAGCGGCGGGCTGGCGGGCGTTGTAACGCTGCTTGCACTTCTAGCTGGCCCGCCCCTGATCGAGCCGCTGTTCAACGAATACAAGCCGGTCCCAGCGGGCGAGGTGCGCACCGCGCTGGAGGCAATCGCGGATGATGTCGGCATCCCGCATGACCGCATCTTCATGTATGATGGCTCGCGCCAATCCGATCGCTTTACCGCCAATGTCTCCGGCATTGGCCCCTCCGCCCGGATCGCGATTTCGGACGTTGCGCTCAAACAGGCCTCGATTGCCGAAGTGCGCGCCGTCACCGGGCACGAGGCCGGGCATTACAAGCTTGGCCATGTGTGGCGCTATGCGGTGATCTTCCCGCTGCTGGCGATGGCGTTCTTCTTCCTGCTGGGCCGCCTGTTCGCCCCCGCCGCCCGATGGCTCGGGAGTGACGCCCGGCTGGATGAGCCGCGCGGCCTGCCGGTATTTGCGGTGGTGGGATCGGTGTTGGGGCTGCTCGTCACCCCGCTCACCAACACGCTGACCCGCGTGGGTGAGACCGAGTCCGACCAATATTCGCTGATGACCGTGAACGAGCCGGATGCGCTCGCCACCGCCTTGGTGAAGACCGCCGAATACCGCTACCCGCGCCCAAGCGCGTTGGAAGAAGCGCTGTTCTACACTCACCCCTCGGTTGAAAAGCGCGCGCTTATGGCGATGGAGTGGAAGGCAGCACATCCCAAGGCCGGTGAATGACCAAAGACCAGATCTTCGAATTCTTCCGCCGTCTGGCCGAGGATAACCCCTCGCCCCAGACCGAGCTGGAATATGGCAATGCCTATCAGCTGCTCGTTGCTGTGGCATTGAGCGCGCAGGCGACCGATGTCGGCGTGAACAAGGCGACCCGCGCGCTGTTCGCCAAGGTGCAAACGCCGCAGCAGATGCTCGATCTCGATGAAGACGGCCTGAAGGAGCACATCAAGACCATCGGCCTGTTCAACTCCAAGGCCAAGAACGTGATCGCGCTCAGCCAAATCCTCGTCGATGAACATGGCGGTGAGGTGCCCGATACGCGCGAGGCGCTGGTGCGGCTCCCCGGCGTGGGGCGCAAGACTGCCAATGTCGTGCTCAATTGCTGGTTCGGGCAGGAGACCTTCGCGGTCGACACCCACATCTTCCGCCTCGGCAACCGTACCGGCATGGCCAAGGGCAAGACCCCGGATCATGTCGAGGCGAAGCTCGAAAAACGCGTGCCCCAACCCTTCCGCCGCGATTCGCACCACTGGATGATTTTGCACGGGCGCTATGTCTGCAAGGCGCGGAC
>JBIPOH010000442.1:0-2865 GCA_044379435.1 Novosphingobium sp. | reverse complement strand
ACCGCCGATCCGCCGATGCACACGCGCTACAAGCGGATCGCGATGGCTGCGCTGCCGCTTAGCCGCATCAATGGCATGGCGCCCTATATCGCCGAGGTCACCCACGCGCTGATCGACCGCTTCGCCGATGCGGGCGAAGTCGAGTTCAAGTCGCAATTCGCCGAAATGCTGCCGGGCATCGTCATCGCCGACGTGCTCGGCGTACCGCGTGAGGATCTGCCGATGTTCCAGGACTGGGTGCGTGCGGCGATCCTGCGCCTCAACGGCAATGCAAAGCCCGAAGAGCGCGCCGACCTCGCCCGCAGCGAGATCGCGATGCAGGCCTATTTCCGCAGCATCATGGCCGAGCGGCGCGAACAGCCGGGGGACGACGTGATCTCCTCGCTGGTCGCCGCGACCATTCCCGAGGGCGAGAGCGAACGCCCGCTCGATGATGCGGAAGCCTTCTCGATCATCCAGCAGATCTTCACCGCCGGGCAGGAGGCGACCGCCCACGCGCTCGCCTATGCCGTTGCGCAGTTGCTCGCCAATCCGGCGCAGCGGGCGGCGATCATGGCCGATCCGGCGCTTGTTCCTGGATGGGTCGAGGAGACCGCGCGGCACCTGTCCCCGTCGCACAACATGTGGCGGGTGGTGAAAGAAGACACGGTGCTCGGCGGGGTCGCGCTGAAGGCCGGCGAGCCGTTGCTGCTGCGCTACGGCTCGGCAAACCGCGACGCGGCCAAATTCGCGGATCCCGACAAGTTCGATGTCGCCCGTGCCAATGTCCGCGAGCACATCGCTTTCGGAGCCGGAGTGCATACCTGTCTGGGCATGCACCTTGCGCGGCTGGAGATGGCAACCGCGCTGCCGATCGTGCTCGAACGCCTGCCGGGCCTGCGCTTCGCCGATCCGGACAACCCCTTCCAGTTCGCCGCCAGCCACATCCTTCGCGGGATGCAGACGCTGCGGCTCCATTTCGATCCGGCTTGAGCCGGGCACAGAAAGACGGGAGAGAGACAATGGTTGAAACACTGACGGGCACCAACCGCTCCAAGGGCATCACCTATGACGAGTTGCTCGACATGGACACCCACACAGTGCCCGAGCGCCTGCGCGAGGACAGCCCGATGCCGCCGGGGCCGACTATCGTCGATCCGGCGATCTACCATTCGCGCGACTTCTTCGATCTCGAGGTCGAGCGGCTGTGGAAGAAGGTGTGGCAGATGGCCTGCCACGAGGACGAAATTCCCAATGTCGGCGACAGCCATGTCTATGACATCGCGCACCTGTCGTTCATCATCGTGCGCACCGAGCCGGACGAGATCAAGGCCTTCCCCAATGCCTGCCTCCACCGTGGCCGAGCGCTGTTGACCGAGGATGCCAAGGGGCTGCACGAGTTCCGCTGCCCGTTCCACGGTTGGGGATGGAAGATCGACGGCACGCTCAAGGAAGTGCCGTGCCAGTGGGACTTTCCGAGCGTGAGCCAACGCACCCACTCGCTTCCCCCCGTGAGGGTCGGGCGCTGGGGCGGGTTTGTGTTCATCAACCCCGACGACAAGGCGGAAGCCTTCGAGGACTTCCTCGGCGATATCGACCGGCATTTCGAGCCGATCCCGTTCGAGCGGCGCTACAAGGCGGTGCATGTCGCCAAGAAGCTGCGCTGCAACTGGAAGGTTGCACAGGAGGCGTTCATGGAGGCCTATCACGTGGTGGCCACCCACCCGACGCTGCTCGACGTGATGGGCGATGCGAACTCCAAGTATGACGTGTTCGGCAACCTAAGCCGCGCGATCTCGCCCAACGGGCTGCTCAGCCCGCATGTCAATCCGGCGCTGGTGGCGGAGCCGCTGGAGGGCGCCAAGACCTTCGCCAAGGTGCGCCATGCGCTGTCGGGCAATGTCTACGAACGGCTCGGCGAGGACCGGGTGAAGGTTACCGCGCGCGACGGGCGCTGGGGCATCTTCGATCACGCCGCGCACCATATCGAAGGCGCGCTCGATCATGCCGATATCCAGCTGTGCGACTGGGTCGGCGGGATGCTGCCGGCCGGATGGGAGACCTTGCCCGACCACACCACCAGCGGCCCCGTGCCCGAGCGACGCAAGGCGATGGCGCACGAGTCCCGCGAGAAATGGCGCGCCTCATTGGGCGACGAGGTCGATGCGATCAGCGACGCGGAATTCGTCGACACGATCTACTACAACCTCTTCCCCAACATCAGCCCGTGGGGATGCTTCAATCCGATCTTCTACCGGTTCCGTCCCTATGGCGACAATCCGGAGGAGTGCATCCACGAGATCATGTTCATGCTGCCCGTAGCCAAGGGCCAGCCGCGCCCGGCACCGGCCAAGGTCCACTGGCTCGATTTCGACGACGACTATTGCGACGCGCCCGAGCTTGGGGTGCTGGCCAAGGTCTTCAATCAGGACGTGGTCAACTTGCCGCATGTGCAGAAGGGAATGAGGTCAATCAAATCGAAGGAGATCGTCTTTGCCAATTACGGTGAGACCAAGATCCGGCACTTCCACAAGCTCCTGAACGAACACCTCGCCCGCTAGACAGGGTGAGGGGCAGACTGCTCTTTGCCCTCCCGCTTCAGTCATCAGCGCGGCCATGGCTCGACACCGAAAGCCGCATTGCGGCTTTTGGCGGACGCAGACGTTCTCAGCGGTGATCGTGAATGACCAAATCTGGGTCGCGAACGGTCACCTCTGCGGAAGCGGTGAGACGTCGCCTCCCGGCGTGCCGAGCCCCGGTAAAGGCTGCGGTACCAGCGCAGGCACCGGTTCACGCGCAATCTTTTCCTTCAGGACCGCCACGGCGGCGCTCAATTGCGCATCTTCACCCTTGAAGCTCGCAGCCGGCGGATTGTCGATCTCGTAA
>JBIPOH010000443.1:0-2865 GCA_044379435.1 Novosphingobium sp. | reverse complement strand
CCTGATCGCGGTCGCTGGCGGTGCGTTGCTGCTGTGGCAGCATAAGCCCCTGCTTGCCGCATGGGAGCGTGCCAGCCTCCCCGATGCGAAGCGGATCTTCGAGCGCAGCTTCGCCTTTGCCGACAAGTGGGTGCGCAAGGCGATTGTCGCCACTCACACACCCTCGCTGCAACGGATGCTGCTGGCGAGCTTCAGCGTGATCGTGCTGCTGGTGATCGACGGCGCACAGGCAGGCGGCGGAGTGTTGACCGGTGGCCGCGCGCTCCTGCCCGCCACACCCGTGGCGGTCGTCGCCTGGGTGCTGCTGATCGCGGCGACGGCGGCGGTAGTGAACGATTCCCGCAACCGCCTGCGCGTGCTGATCTATGTCAGCGTCATTGGCCTCGTGGTCAGCCTCACCTTTGTGCAGTTCTCCGCACCCGATCTCGCGCTGACCCAGATTTCGGTCGAGGTGGTGACGATCCTGCTGCTGCTGCTCGCGCTCAACCTCCTGCCCAAGAGCCCACCGCTACTCTCGACCGCCCCGCGCAAATGGCGTGATGGCGCGCTGGCGATCACCGGGGGTGTGGCTGTAGGCGGGATCGCCTGGGCAATGCTGACCCGCGATCCGGGGCCGAGCATTGCGGCCTATCACCTTGCCAATGCCAAATCGGGCGGAGGCGGGACCAATGTGGTCAACGTCATCCTCGTCGATTTCCGCGCCTTTGATACCCTCGGAGAGATCATCGTGCTCGGCATCGCTGGGCTCGGCATTTTCGCGCTACTGGAAAGCACCGCCACCGGCGCGGCGGGTGCGCGGCTGCGGGCGTGGCGTGACGATATGGCCCATTCGCCCGAGCGGCATCCGATAATGCTGGTGGTCGCCAGCCGGATCGTCTTGCCGCTGACGTTGACCGTGGCGATCTATCTGTTCCTGCGCGGACACAACCAGCCGGGCGGCGGGTTCATTGCCGCGCTGGTGGCCGCGATTGCCTTCCTCGTCCAATACCTCGCCGCCGGATTTGACTGGTCCGACGCTCGCAAGCGGTTCGGCGAGCATCAGTTGATCGCCTGGGGCGTGCTGGTGGCGATGGCGACAGGGCTCGGCTCGTTCCTGTTCGGGGCGAAGTTCATGACTTCGACCTTCGGCTATTTCACCCTGCCGCTGATCGGCACATTCGAACTGGCCAGCGCGATGCTGTTTGATACCGGCGTGTTCCTCACCGTGTTTGGCGCTGTCATGCTGGCGCTCGCGCAATTGAGCCACATCGCGCAGCGTGCGGCCCGTGCCGCACGCAAAGGCGGGGAGGGCGGAGCATGAGCTACGAGTTCCTCGTCGCGACCGCGATTGGTGTGCTGGTGGCCGGCGGCATCTACTTGGCCCTGCGGGCGCGCACCTTTCAGGTAGTGCTCGGCCTCACGCTGATCTCCTATGCGGTTAACCTGTTCCTGTTCGCCTCAGGGCGGCTGGTGGTGGGGCGTCCGCCAATCTGGGACAAGGCGGTGAGCGAGTACACCGACCCCCTGCCGCAGGCGCTGGTGCTCACTGCGATCGTCATTACTTTCGGCATGACCGCCTTTGTCGTGATCCTGAGCCTGCGCAGCTTCCTTGAGACCGGCAGCGACCATGTCGATGGCGACAATGTGCCGTGTGACGCGCAGGACGGCATGGCTGGCCGCATCGCCGAAGACGGGGAGGACACGCGCCCGTGACGCTCGCCGATCATCTCCCGATCCTGCCGGTCATCATCCCTGCGCTAGCCGCGCCGATTGTCATGCTGGTGATGCGGCGACGGCCAGCGCTGGGCGTTGCTGTTTCCGTGGCCTCGTGCCTTGCCTTGCTGGCCACCGCGATCACGCTGATGATGCAAGTGAGCGATGGCACGATCCTCGCCTATGCCGTGGGCGAGTGGGCCGCGCCCTTCGGCATCGTGCTGGTGGCTGACCGGCTCGCCGCGATGATGCTGGTACTGACTGCGTGCCTTGCACTGATCGCGTTGCTGCACGCCGTGGTCACCGGCGCCGACCGCAGGGGCTGGCATTTTCTCGCCCTGTTCCAGTTCCAACTGATGGGCCTGAACGGCGCATTCCTGACGGGCGATCTGTTCAACCTGTTCGTCTTTTTCGAAGTTCTGCTGATCGCCTCCTATGGCCTGATGCTGCACGGCCAAGGCCCGGCGCGGCTTAAGGCGGGCGTGCAATATGTCGTGGTGAACCTCGTCGGTTCCTCCTTGTTCCTGATCGCGCTGGGGATGCTCTACGCGCTGACCGGCACGCTTAACATGGCTGACATGGGCCTGCGCGTTGCCGGGGTTCCGCCGGAGGACCAGGGCCTGCTGCGGATCGCCGCGCTGCTGCTGGTGAGCGTTTTCGCGCTCAAGGCGGCGGTCGCGCCGCTGCACCTGTGGTTGGTGCGCACATATGCGGTCTCGACCCCGGCGGTGGCGGCGCTGTTTGCGATCATGACCAAGGTCGGCGTCTATTCGCTGATCCGGGTCGTGCCGCAGGTGTTCGGTGACGGCGCCGGCGCAGCGGCGTGGGTGCCGGCGCCCTATCTGCTGCCCGCCGCGATGGTGAGCGCTGTCATTGGCTTTGCGGGCGTGTTTGTGGCTCGCAGCCTCTCGGAGCAGGCCGCCTATGCTGTGATCGGATCGACCGGCACGTTGCTGATCGCAGTCGCCGGATGGAGCGCCGAGAGCCTTGGTGCGGGCCTCTATTACCTGGCCCATTCGACGCTGGCGGCGGCGGCGCTGTTTCTGGTGGCGGATGTGGTCGGGCGGCGGCGGGGTGCCTTTGGGGACAACGGCAGCCCCGGCCCGGCTTTCGCGCAGCGCGGCGGGATCGCCCTCTTGTTCATGGCCGCAGCGATTGCGGCGACCGGTTTGC
>JBIPOH010000441.1:0-2869 GCA_044379435.1 Novosphingobium sp. | reverse complement strand
CGCGGATGAAATCGAAATTGCGGTCCGGATCGATGCCCGAACACATCTGCAAGACCGCGATCTTCGGCATCAGCCCGCCAGCAACGCGTCGAGCTTGCCAGCAGCTTCCAGCGCGGCGAGATCGTCCGACCCGCCAACGTGCACATCGCCAATAAAGATTTGCGGCACCGTCATCGCGTTCGGCGCGCGGGCGAGCATCTCGTCGCGGCGCTCGCCGCCCATGGTGATGTCATGCTCGGTGAATTCGGCGCCCTTCTGCGTCAGCAGGCGCTTGGCCCGCACGCAGAAGGGGCAGGCGAACTTGGTGTAGATATCGATCTTCGGGGCAGCCATATCGTCCCTCTTGAAAGCGAAAGCGTAGGAACCAGATAGGCGGTGTCGCCGCGTTTCGCCAGTCTTGGGAAACGGCAACGGCGACAAGGCGGGTGCTGCATCCGGCAGGCCCGCATCCGAACCAAATTGCTCAACCAAGAGGATTTGCAACTATGTCCCGTTTTGATTTCACCCCCTACCGCCGCTCCACCGTGGGCTTTGATCGTCTGTTCGACCTGCTCGAAAATCAGGCGCGCCTGAATGCCGGCGACAATTACCCCCCCTTCAACATCTCGCGACGGGGCGAGGACAATTACCGCATCACCCTCGCGGTGGCCGGTTTCCGCCCGCAGGATATCGACATCACCGCCCAACAGAACCTGCTGGTGGTCCAGGGTCGTAAGCGCGATGAGGCTGAGGATGGCTCGGAGCTGATCCATGTCGGCATCGCTAACCGCGGTTTCGAGCGCCGCTTCGAACTGGCCGATTTCGTAAGGGTCGAACGTGCTGATCTGGCCGATGGCCTGCTGATCATCGATCTGGTGCGCGAAGTGCCCGATGCGATGAAGCCCCGCAAGATCGCGATTGGCGGCACCACGACGCTCACCGCTGTCCCGACCAACGAAGCTGACGATGCCGCTAGCGCTGCCTGAGGCACGCCCGGATCAAGCCGATAAGGTAAATTAAAGGGGGCGGATCTTGCGATCCGCCCCCCGCGGCTTGCGCCGCCTCGTCTGAACCTATCCGTCCGGGTCGCAGAAGACGGACAAGACCAGACAAGCCTGTTTCATAAAGACCGGTCAAAGCCGGATCGAATCACTGTACTGTTGTACAGCAGCAATTCGATTGACCCAGCGCAATCGTCCCTAGAAAACCGTTAAATCCGGGCTCCGTCTAATGCGGAAAGGCAACAACACGCAAGGCCTATCTGCAAACCTTGTAAGGAAGCGACATGGCAAGTCCCGCTTGTGAAACAAAGGATTGCAAAGCCTTGGTAAAGGCCGGTCTAGCCTACTCCGGAGCTGGCCGAACGACGGGCCTCACAGACCAAATCGCGCGCTACGAAAAGTGACAGGATCACGACTTAGACGAGTCGCGATTGTTCCAGCGCAGCTGCAATGAACCCGGCGAATAGCGGGTGCGGATCGAAGGGCCGCGATTTCAGCTCGGGGTGGAACTGCACGCCCACAAACCACGGATGGTCGGGCCGCTCGACGATTTCGGGCAGCAACCCGTCAGGCGACATGCCAGCAAAGATCAGGCCCTGCTTTTCCAGCGGCTCGATAAAGGCGCTGTTGACCTCATAGCGATGGCGGTGGCGTTCGGAGATGACCTCGGCCCCGCCATAGATCTGCGAGGTGTGGCTGTTCGGGCTGAGCTTGGCCGGGTAGGCGCCCAGACGCATGGTGCCGCCCAGATCGCCGCCTTCGGCGCGGCTTTGGAGGCCTTCCTTGCTCATCCACTCAGTGATGATGCCGACCACCGGACTTTCGGTGGGGCCGAACTCGGTCGACGAGGCATCGGCAAAACCGGCCGCGCGCGCGCCTTCGATACAGGCCATCTGCATACCAAGGCAGATGCCAAAGAACGGCACGTTGCGTTCCCGCGCGAAGCGGACGCTGGCGATCTTGCCTTCGCTCCCGCGCTCACCAAAGCCGCCGGGGACGAGAATGCCGTGCATCGGCTCCAATGCGGCGATGATCTGCGATTCGTCGTCGCCTTCGAAGATTTCGGCGTCGATCCAGCGGATGTTGACCTTGACCCGGTTGGCGAGACCGCCATGCACCAGGGCTTCGTTCAGGCTCTTGTACGAGTCCTGTAGGCCGACATATTTCCCGACCACAGCGATGGTGACCTCGCCTTCCGGGTTGAACTGGCGGTCGGTCACATCCTCCCACGCCGAAAGGTCGGGCGCGGGCGCATCGGTGATGCCAAACGCGCGGAGCACCTCGGCGTCGAGACCTTCGGCGTGATATTGCTGCGGCACCGCATAGATTGAGGGCGCATCGAGCGCCTGGATCACCGCTTCGGTGCGCACGTTGCAGAACTGCGCGATCTTGCGGCGGTCGCTCTCCGGAATCGGATGCTCTGCGCGGCACAGCAGAATGTCGGGCTTGATCCCCAGGCTGGCGAGTTCACGCACGGAGTGCTGGGTCGGCTTGGTCTTCAATTCGCCCGCGGCCTTGATGTAGGGCACCAGCGTCACGTGGACCGAAAGGGTCTGGAGCGGTTCCAGCTCGTTCCGGAGCTGGCGGATCGCTTCCATGAAGGGCAGCGATTCGATGTCGCCCACCGTGCCGCCAATCTCGCACAGGATGAAATCGTGATCGTCCTGATCGGCGAGCGCGAAGGCTTTGATTTCGTCGGTCACGTGCGGGATGACCTGCACCGTCGCGCCAAGATAGTCGCCGCGCCGTTCACGCGCGATGATGTCGCGGTATACCCGTCCCGAGGTGATGTTGTCGCTTTGCCGCGCGGAGACCCCTGTGAAGCGTTCGTAATGCCCGAGGTCGAGATCGGTCTCGGCCCCGTCATCGGTCACGTAGACTTCACCGTG
>JBIPOH010000511.1:0-2883 GCA_044379435.1 Novosphingobium sp. | reverse complement strand
TGTGAAATATTTATAATCCGTATTGACAGTTACCTTTGGAATTAAATTGGCTTTTGCTTCTTTCTCTTTTTGCTCACCTATAGCAACATTATTTCTGCTCATTTGCAGATTTTTATTACGAACCTGTGCTGAATCAATACACTGTTGCATTGTCCACACTTGGGCTTGGGCTACTTGAAATCCTATTAAAAAGAATAGCAGGAAAATTGTTTGTTTGTGAATGCTAACTAACTTCATTGGTCAAATTTTTTTACTTAATGAGTATTAATTGACTTTCAATTGTTCCTACAACCCAATGCTTTACCATTGGTTCAATGTTTACAAAGTCACCCGATAATAGTGTTTCTTTTATTCCTTTTTCATTTTCAAAAATCACTTCTCCTTCCACGCAAATCAAAAGTGCTGGTGTTTTGGTAATATGCTCTTTTAACTTTTCGCTTTTTAATATTTGAATAGCTGTTGCGTTACCCAGTTCACTTTTGAAAAGAGAAGTTGCTGAAACTGGTTTTTCTTGTGTATGTAATTCTTTTATGTTCATTGGAAGTATTGATTAAATGTTGTGAATGAAATTTGAATATTTTCAAAATGCTTTGATGCTTCGGTTTCATCTTTAGCTTCTGAAAGTTCTTTTACCAAATCAATGTATGGCAACAGCCACTTGTGCAATTCATCGTGGGCTTTGCCTTTCATTGTGCAATTAGAAGTAAGCAAATCAATGTTTGATTGTAGTTTTTCAGATAATGATTTGTAATCTTTTTGCTCGACCTTAGCATAGGAAACAACATCATTTTCCATATTTCTGATATGAGTTATCATATTGGCATCCACTTGCCATTTTTCACCATTGTTAAGTTCGATGGCTTCACTTTCATCATCGTGATGATGATCATTATGTTCGGCAACTTCTGTTTGATTATTTAATTTCTCGTTTGAGGAATTGCCACAACTGTATAGCAATAAGCTACCTACGGCAAATGTTAAGATTAATTTATTCATTATGATTTTTATTTAATTGTTTATTGATAGTGAAAAATGCAATGATTGCAAATACAAGCGTTACCGCAATTCTGAAAATCATTGCACCGATGGTTTTTGTTTCATAAATACCGCCCGAATTGGCGTGAATTTTAAGTCCGATAAAAGCTACTATCAGTATGAGTGTTGAAATTCCCAAGAGTATAGTAGTCCAATTTTTGACTTTAACAAAACCATCGGCGGCAAAAAGATAAAGAATGCTACTGATGAAATTTGACCAAACGACAAACAGAACATAATTGCCTTCTTTGGCTCTGATGCCAAACAAATCAAATATTACGGAAGTGCTTAGGAATAAAGTAAGCAAGCCAAATGCGGCTAAAATAGTTGCAAATAAATTTGGCAGTATTTTCTTCATTTTGATTTGATTAATGTTAATACAGATTGTATCATATTGTTACCGTTTCTAATAATGTCAAATTGAAAATTTGCAACTCTCCATTTAAACATTTGCAGTCTAAAAGTTCCCATCACGATATGCATTAATTCATCAGATGTTATTGTATTTGTAAATATTTTCTTTTGTTGTCCCTCCAAAATAATTGGCATCAGGTGTTTCATTTTTACAGCCATTATTTTCAATATAGTTTCGTTTATGCGTTGGCTTTCTTCCATCAGTCCGTCAGAGAAAACTGCCACTACAAAATGTGGATGCTTTTTAAAAAATGAAAATTGATTTTGAAATAACGTTGTAAATTTTTCTTCGGGTGAATGTTCACTTGAAATTGCATTGGTATAGCGTTCATCCATACTTTGAGCAAGATAATCAAGTAAGGCAATAATGATTTCTTCCTTGCTTGTAAAATGCCTGTAAATGGCACTTTCAGAAAATTTCATTTCCTTAGCCAAGTTCTTAATTGTTAGCCCACTTATTCCCGAAGCAGTCAGTATTTTACCTGCTGCTTCAATAATTTCAAGTTGTCTGTCAGAAATTGTTTCTGTTGTCATTTGATATATTTTATTCTGTTATAGATTTCATTTTTAAAAACGCAACACCTAACCAAATTACAGAAGCTGTCATAGCAATTGCACCAATTAATACTAAAACAGGAGGCACTCCAAAATATACCTCTGTTAATATTCCAATTGGCATTAGTAAACCAGTAAGTGCCAACCAAGAAATGGTTTTCACGCTTTGTAATTTGTCTCTGAAATGTAGGAGTAGATAACCAATTAGGATGTTTAGAAAGGCGAACAAGTTTCCGTGAACGTGAGCCAGTCTGCTTTCAAAGTGCTTTCCTATGCTGTATGAGTTTACCCATTCTTCTTTACCCGGAGCGAAGTCACGCAGGTAGATTAATAGAAAGCCGTAAGCCATAAAAAGCCCCATTGTCAGGAAGCCTATTGCAATGTTGTTTTTACCGTTCATCTTGTATATATTTTAAGTAAGTGAATATTCGCTCACAAAGATAGGTCTATTTTATTTATACCTGCAAGATTTTTTGAGAAAACTTTAAAATGTGACGAAAATCATCTTGGTGCGGTGGGTAATTGGCTCTTTTGGGGTTTGCCTGTGTGTCGGGTTGTGTGAGGGGGCAAACCCCAAATGTGCCAATGCGGGCTGGCTAAAATTATTTTTTAAAATGTGCGGTGGGAAAATTTTTAAAACCTTGTGTTGGGTGAGTGTCGGCAAAATGGTCTGGTCGGTGTCGAGTTACAGCGAAATTGTCAACGAGTTTTTGTCGCCCGAGAATTTATTTGGTAGTCAAAAGTCTGGTCGTTTTGGTGTCCGTTTGATTGTTGCACGGTCGTCTTTTAGGCTTGCTTATAACGTCAGTTCGTCTAAAAACCCACATTAGATTCAAATCCGCACTGTTTTTTACCCAAATGTAATCCATTTAAAGAAGC
>JBIPOH010000439.1:0-2889 GCA_044379435.1 Novosphingobium sp. | reverse complement strand
CCAGCGGCACACCGGGATGATCCCGGCCACCAGCACGATCAGCGCGAGATAGGGCAGCAGGCTCGACGTGCCCTCCGCCAGCGCCTTGACCGTCACGAAGATTTGCAGCGCGGTGTAGACCAGCAGCCCGTAAGCGACATGATCGCTCATCGCCTTGCGCCAGTCCCGCGCCCGCGTGGCGGACAATGCCTGGCTTTTGCCCTGCTCATTGGATTTCATCATGCTGGCCGCTCCCCAACGGTCTGTTGTGATGCGGGCAGTATCGCAAAGCTTCTCCAAGGTTGCAAGAAGGCGCGGAAATCCGCCATTTTGTTGCGCCAGACGCACAGAACAAGGCACAACCTGCTCAAATGACGCGGGCTTTGTCTGACGTTGCGCCAGTAAGTGTTCGACACGAGGCGACTAAGCAAAAATCCTGCCAAACACCTTGCGCCCCTTTTCTGCGGCTCGAAGGCTGCTAAAGCTCGCAGTCACATGACCACGACCCTTTCCGATCCGCCCAGCGAGGCAGCGCCGGTTCAGCCGCTCGGCAGCGGGCTTGAAGTGATCTCGATCGCCAAGAGCTATGACAAGCGCGCGGTGTTGACCGATATCTCGTTCGAGGTGGCCAAGGGCGAGGTGTTCGGCCTGCTCGGCCCAAACGGCGCGGGCAAGACCACCTGTTTCTATTCGATCATGGGTCTGGTGAAGCCGGATTCGGGCCGCATCCTGATGGACGGCGAGGATGTGACCAAGCTGCCGATGTATCGCCGCGCGATCCTCGGTCTGGGCTATCTGCCGCAGGAAACCAGCATCTTTCGCGGGATGACGGTGGAACAGAACATCGCCTGCGTGCTCGAACTGGGTGAGCCTGATGCCGCCACCCGCGCGTCCGAGTTGGAACGGCTGCTCGACGAATTTGGCCTGACCCGCCTGCGCGAATCGCCGGCGATGGCGCTGTCGGGCGGGGAGCGGCGGCGCTGCGAGATTGCCCGCGCCCTGGCGGCCAAGCCTTCGATCATGCTGCTGGACGAGCCGTTCGCGGGGATCGACCCGCTCTCGATCAGCGACATCCGCGATCTGGTGAAGGACCTCAAGCAGCGCGGTATCGGTGTGCTGATCACTGATCACAACGTGCGCGAGACGCTCGATATCGTTGACCGCGCCTGCATCATCTATGGCGGCCAGGTGCTGTTCGCGGGTTCCCCTCAGGAACTGGTCGCGGACGAGAATGTGCGGCGTTTGTATCTGGGCGAGAGCTTCACGTTGTGATGCGTCCCACCTCCGTTCGCCCTGAGCTTGTCGAAGGGCCGCTTTTTCTTCTGCCAGTCCCAGCCGAGAGAAGAAGAACGGTGCTTCGACAGGCTCAGCACGAACGGGTTTAGGTGTAGCCCGTGGCATTAGGTCCCCGCCTTGACCTGAGGCAATCGCAATCGCTGGTGATGACGCCGCAGTTGCAGCAGGCGATCAAGCTGCTGGCGGCCTCGAACCTCGAAATCGAAAGCTTCATTGCCGAGGCGCTGGAGGCCAATCCGTTGCTCGACACCGGCGGGCCTGCCGACGCGGGTGAGCCGGAACGGATCGAACTCGCAGCCCCGCCGGGTGAGGATGCGCCGGCCGATGAATTGATGTTGCGCGGCGGGGGCGAAGGCGACGCGCCGCTCGACCTGTCCTCGGTGGATCGTGACTGGGACACCGGCGACGGGGAAGCGCGCAATGCCCGCGATGCCGAATGGGGCGCGGCGGCCAGCGGATCTGGCGGCGACTTCGATGACGCACCCGACTGGGAACAGCTGCGCGCCGCCGAAATCACGCTGTCCGAACATCTCGAAGGCCAGATCGGCGCGCTCACCAGCGATCCGCGCACCGGGTTCATCGCACGCCATATCATCGGTCTGCTTGATGATGCGGGCTACCTCGGCACGCCGATTGATGAAGTCGCCGATGATCTGGGGGTGGAGCTGTTCGAGGCCGAAGCGGCGCTGACGCTGGTGCAATCGCTCGACCCCACCGGCGTCGGCGCGCGCAATCTGGCCGAATGCATCGCGATCCAGGCGCGCGAGGCGGATCGTTATGACCCCTGCATGGCCGCGCTCATCAGCAATCTCGATCTGGTCGCGCGCGGCGAAGTCGAGCGGTTGAAGCGGTTGTGCCGCGTCGATGACGAGGATTTCGCCGACATGCTGCGCGAGCTCCGCAGCTACAACCCGCGCCCCGGCCTCGCCTTTATGTCGTCCGACAGCAGCTCTGTGGTGCCCGACATCCTGATCACCGCCAATGCGGCCGGCGGGTGGGACATTGCGCTTAACGAGGACACCCTGCCCAAGCTGATCGTCAACCGCGGCTACTTCGTGGAATTGAACGCCGGGGCTACATCCAAGGAATCGCAGGGCTGGCTCAAGGAGAAGCTCGCCGACGCGCACTGGCTGATTCGCGCGCTCGATCAGCGGCAGAAAACGATCCTGAAAACCGCAGCGGAAATCGTGAAGCAGCAAGACGGCTTTTTCCGCCGTGGTGTTTCCGAACTGCGCCCGCTCACCTTGCGCGAAGTGGCCGAGAAGATCGAAATGCATGAAAGCACGGTCAGCCGGGTGACCAGCAACAAGTACCTCGCCTGCGCGCGCGGGACGTTCGAGCTGAAGTATTTCTTCACCAGCGGGGTTGCCTCAGCCGATGGCGAAGGCGCGTCCTCCGCCGCGATCAAGTCCCGCATCAAGGCGCTGATCGACGCCGAGACCGCGAAGAATATCCTGTCTGACCAACAGCTTGCCGAAATGCTCCAGAAAGAAGGCTTCGACCTCGCCCGGCGCACCGTGGCGAAATACCGCGAAGCGATCGGGCTGGGCTCCAGCGCCGAGCGGCGGCGGGCCAAGAAGCTGGCGGGCGCGTCTTAGGATTTTCCCGCATAGG
>JBIPOH010000438.1:0-2896 GCA_044379435.1 Novosphingobium sp. | reverse complement strand
CAGGCGTCCGCAAACCACGCGACCGCGCCGACATCACTTGCGAGCTTCTCGGCACGCTCGGGCATCAGGATTGCCACGACCGCATCGAACAGCACCGAAGGTGACCCCGCAAGCTGGCCGTCGGCCTTCAGTGTTCCGCCCTTGACCTTGAGCGGCCCGATCTTCGGTGCGACGAGGAACGCCGTGCCGCCTTCCTTGGCGATATCCGCCACCAGCGTGTCGATCATGGCCTTGCTTGAGCCTTCATCGAACAGGATGCCGATCTTGCGGCCCTTGAAGGTCGGCTTGGCGCGCTTCTGAATCGAGAGGGCATCGGAGGTTCCCAGATCAACCGGTTCCTTGGCCGCCGGTGCCTTTTCGGGCAGATCGATCCCAAGACCGTCCGCCACGCGCTGGGCGAGATTTTCGTCTATGTTGCGCAGGCGCGCAATCACCGACGGCGGGATATGCGGGATCAGAACCTTGGACAGCTCGAACACCAGCGCTGAGGCGATGTGCGCCTGCTCGTTCTCGGTTTGCGAGCGATAGAACATCTGCGCCTGGCTGTAGTGATCGGCAAAGCTTTCCGCCCGTACGCGCAATTTCTCGGTGGGGTCGTTGCGTTCGGCGTTCTCCTGGAACGAGGTGAACCCCGTGTCCGGGCACGCGCGCGGCCCGCCATCCTCCCCCGCTTCGGCGAGCGAATTGGGCTCATAATTGGCGCGCCCTGTCGGCACCAGCGTCTGCATCATCCCGTCACGCTGCATGTTGTGGAACGGGCACTTGGGCGCGTTGATCGGGATCTGGTGGAAATTGGTCGTGCCCAGCCGCGACTTCTGCGTGTCGAGATAGCTGAACAAGCGGCCCTGAAGCAGCGGATCATTCGAGAAATCCATGCCTGGCAGGATATTGGTCGGCATGAAGGCGACCTGTTCGGTTTCAGCAAAGAAATTGTCGACATTGCGATTGAGCGTCATGCGCCCGATCAACTCGACCGGGATCTCCTCTTCCGGGATCAGCTTGGTCGCGTCGAGCACGTCATAGGGCTGCTTGGCCGCCCATGCCTCGTCGAACACCTGTACGCCCAGTTCCCACTGCGGGAAGTCGCCGCCATCGATCGCTTCCCACAGGTCGCGACGATGGAAATCGGGATCGGCACCGGCGATCTTGACCGCCTCGTCCCAGGTGGTGCTTTGCAGACCCAGCACGGGCTTCCAGTGAAACTTCACGAAGCGGCCTTCGCCCTCGGCATTGATCAGGCGGAAAGTGTGGACGCCGAAACCTTCGATCATCCGCAGCGAGCGCGGGATGGCGCGGTCCGACATCGCCCACATGATCATGTGCATGCTTTCGGGCATCAGGCTCACGAAATCCCAGAAGGTATCGTGCGCACTGGCGGCCTGCGGATAGCCGCGATCGGCCTCCATCTTCACGCTGTGGACGAGATCGGGGAACTTGATCGCGTCCTGGATGAAGAACACCGGGATGTTGTTGCCGACCAGATCCCAATTGCCTTCGTCGGTGTAGAGCTTGACCGCAAAGCCGCGCACGTCGCGCGGCGTATCCACGCTGCCCGCGCCCCCGGCGACGGTCGAGAACCGGACGAACACCGGGCAGGTGTTGCCTTCTTTCTGGAACAGGCCAGCGCGAGTCCATTCGGGGATCGCGCGGGTCACTTCGAAGGTGCCGTGCGCACCCGAGCCGCGCGCATGGACGATCCGCTCGGGGATGCGTTCGTGATCGAAGTGGAAGATCTTTTCGCGCAGCACAAAGTCTTCGAGCAGGGTCGGCCCCCGCTCGCCAGCCCGCAGCGAGTTCTGGTTGTCCGCGATGCGGTGACCGTGATTATCGGTCAGATGAGCCTGGCTTGCGCCGTGATCGCCATCGGACGGAATATCCTGATGCAACTCCCCGGCATTGCCTTCGTTCTGCGCGAAGGCCGCAGAGCCGCTGCCCGGCTGGTGTTCGCGCAGGGCGTTGCGTGTAGCGGGTGATGTTTCACCGGGGGCTTTACTGCGGGGCATCGGGGAATTCCTCCGGTTCACTTTTATGGGGGGAGGCCCATGGCTAGCGGTGAACAGGATCGGGCGCCCTAAACGACTTTAGGGTCGTGGTTGAGCGTCAGGTCTCCGCCACTCGGTAACCCACACCCCCCGGCCGGTCGGCCAATAGCAGGTTGGACTCGCGCGGGGTCAGTTCGGCTCGTTCCCCCTGCCTGCAAGGTCTCCCGCAGTTGCAATCCGGCGCCGATAGGCGGACACTCGCGCCCAAGAGCCGAGGAGCAAACCCGGCGGAGCCAGACCATGATGACAACCGCCAGTGCCCACCCCGACGATCCGCACTATGTCCACCGCACCGGCTGGCTGCGGGCATCGGTGCTGGGGGCCAATGACGGGATCATCTCGGTGTCTTCACTGATCATTGGCGTGGCTGCAGCGACGCCTGAACCGGGCGCGATCATGGTTGCCGGGGTGGCGGCGCTGATGGCCGGTGCCATGTCGATGGCGGCGGGCGAGTACATCTCGGTCTCTAGTCAGGCCGATTCCGAACAGGCCGACATCCGCCGTGAGGCCGAGGCGCTGGCCGCCACGCCAGCCGACGAAGAGGCGGAGCTCGCCGCGATCTACCGCGCGCGCGGCCTCAGCGAACAGACCGCTGCTGCCGTGGCACGCGAGCTTACCACGCTGGATCCGCTGGCAGCGCACGTGCGCGACGAGCTCGGCCTGTCGGACCAGCTTTCTGCCCGCCCGTTGCAGGCGGCACTGGCGTCGGGGCTAACCTTCAGCGCGGCGGCGGCCGTGCCGTTGGGGGCGGCTTGGCTTGCACCGGCCGATGCGATCACCTTCACCGTGGTGGCCGTATCGATCCTTGCGCTGGCCATCCTCGGCGCGCTCGGCGCCAAAGCCGGTGCCGCTCC
>JBIPOH010000436.1:0-2903 GCA_044379435.1 Novosphingobium sp. | reverse complement strand
CTTCGACCCCAACAAGCGTGTCGATTTCAAGGTGCAGCGCCAGGTCGATCCGTTCATCATCTACGGGATCGATGCTGCCGGACAGGCGCTCGAAGATGCCGGGCTGACCGACATGGACGATGACCTCAAGCTGCGCACCGGCTGCTCGATCGGTTCGGGCATCGGCGGCCTGCCGGGCATCGAAAGCGAATCGATTGTCCTGCACGAAAAGGGCCCGGGCCGTGTCAGCCCGCATTTCGTGCATGGCCGCCTGATCAACCTGATCTCGGGCCAGGTTTCGATCAAGTATGGCCTGATGGGCCCGAACCACGCGGTCGTCACGGCCTGCTCCACCGGCGCGCACTCGATTGGCGATGCCGCGCGCATGATCCGCGACGACGACGCCGACATCATGCTGGCGGGCGGCGCGGAAGGCACGATCAATCCCCTCGGCGTGGCTGGTTTCGCACAGGCCCGCGCGCTCAATTGCAGCTTCAACGATCGCCCCGAACAGGCCAGCCGCCCTTATGACAAGGGCCGCGACGGTTTCGTGATGGGCGAAGGTGCTGGCGTCGTCGTGCTCGAAGAGTACGAGCACGCCAAGGCACGCGGCGCGAAGATCTATGCCGAAGTCGTCGGCTATGGACTTTCGGGCGATGCCTACCACGTCACCGCGCCGCACCCCGAAGGCAAGGGCGCTGAACTCGCGATGCGCATGGCGCTGCGCAAGGCCGGGATGGAGCCGGGCGACATCGATTACGTCAATGCCCATGGCACTTCGACCATGGCCGACACGATTGAACTGGCCGCGGTCAAGCGCGTGCTCGGTCCCGATCTTTCGGGCGCTTCTATGAGCAGCACCAAGTCCGCCATTGGCCATCTGCTCGGCGGTGCCGGTGCGGTGGAGGCGATCTTCTGCGTGCTGGCTATCCGCGATCAGATTGTGCCGCCCACGCTCAATCTTGATGATCCGGACGAAGGCTGCGAAGGCGTGGATCTGGTGCCCAAGGTTGCGCGCAAGCGCGTCGTGCGCGCCGCGCTCAACAATTCGTTCGGCTTCGGCGGCACCAATGCCAGCGTCATCGTGAAGGCGATCTGAGCCGGAAACGGGGCCAGAAGCTGGGCCGGAAACGGGAGGTACGGCGTTCGATGCGCAAGGCAGGCCGCCTCAGGATCATCGCGCTGGCCGTGCTGCTGGTGGTGGGCGCCCTTGGCGTCCACTTCCTCTATGGCTGGTACGGCAGCGGCCCGCTGGTCAAGGACACGACCTTTGCCGTGCCCGAAGGCGCCACGCTTGCCAGCGTGGCGGCAAAGCTGGAGGCTGAAGGCATTGTCGCTTCGGCAAGCGCCTTTCGCACCCGCGCGCGCCTGCTGGGCGGCAGCGAACCGCTGAAGGCCGGTGAATACGCGGTCCCCGCCTATGCCAGCGGCTCCGCCGTGCTGGCCATCCTGCAAGGCGCGGGCGGCGAAGTGCGCCGCATGGTGATGATCCCCGAAGGCATGCCCGCAATCATGGTGCAGGAACGGGTCAAGGCGCAGCCGCTGCTGACGGGGCCGGTGCCAACCCTCGCCGAAGGGTCGATCCTTCCCGATAGCTATGCCTTCCAGCGCGGCGAGAGCCGGACGGCCGTCATCACCCGCATGCAGCAGGCTATGGCGCGCACATTGGCCAAGCTCTGGGCCGAGCGCGCGCGCGATGCCGTGCCGCGCAGCCCGGAGGAAGCGGTGATCCTCGCCTCGATCGTCGAGAAGGAAACCGGCAAGCCTTCCGAGCGGCGCATGGTGGCAGGGCTCTACTCCAACCGGCTGCGGCAGGGGATGATGCTTCAGGCCGATCCCACGATCATCTACCCGATCACGCGCGGCAAACCGCTCGGCCGCCGCATCCGCCAGTCCGAGATCCAGGCGGTCAACGCCTACAACACTTACACCATGGTCGGCCTGCCCAAGGCGCCGATCACCAATCCGGGCAAAGCGTCGATCGAGGCAGCGCTGCACCCGGCCAAGACCAACGCGCTGTTCATGGTGGCGGATGGCAAGGGCGGCCACGTCTTCGCCGCGACGTTGCAAGAGCACAACGCCAATGTCGCCCGCTGGTTCGCGATCCGCCGCGCCCGGGGCGAGCTCTAGGGCCGCTCGATGCGCGCGCCGCTCGTCCTGACAGCGGTGCTCCCCGCAGCGCTGCAGGGCAGGGCAGAGGGCCTGCGCCGCGCCCACTATCCGCCCGATCGTAATCAGGTGCCCGCGCATGTCACCCTGTTGCACGCGCTGCCGCCTCCGGTGGAGGCGGAAGCGCGTGGGCTTCTCGCTGCGCTGGCCGCAGAGCTGCCGCCGGTGCCAGCCACGCTCACCGGCCTCACGGACCTTGGCACCGGCACCGCACTTGGCATCGATAGTCCCGACATGCTCAACCTTCGCGCGATGATCGCGGAGCACTTCCACGGCATGCTGACCCTGCAGGATCAGGGCGAGCCGCGCCTCCATGTCACGGTTCAGAACAAGGTCACACGAGGCGAGGCCAAGGCCCTGCAGGCCATGCTTGCCCCCACTATCAACCGTGAACGCTTCGCCTTCGCGGGCCTTGCACTGCACCGCTGGCTGGGCGGACCGTGGGAGGATGCGGGCCATTGGCCCTTCCGCGGCCGGGCGCGCTGAGAAGGCGCAGCGACAATCCCATTTCCCCGGTTGACCCCGCGCCAAGCCCCGCCTAATAGGCGCGCCTGCGCAGGGCAGCCAGCCCGTCTGGTCCTGCCGCAACCCCTCCGGGGCGGAGTAGCTCAGTCGGTTAGAGCAGCGGAATCATAATCCGCGTGTCGGGGGTTCGAGTCCCTCCTCCGCTACCATTTTCCACAATGATCGTAGTTGGTTAGCCCTCGCTTGAGGGGCTAAATCCATTCACACGGTTTATTGGACGGTGTTGGCCT
>JBIPOH010000437.1:0-2903 GCA_044379435.1 Novosphingobium sp. | reverse complement strand
CCATCGCCCAACCCCCTACGCCAACAACAGCGAAACAGAATCACGCTTCTGTTTCAAAACACGCAATTTTTTGCCGGGAATTGGCGTTTGTTTCAAGCACCAAGCCGGGTGCCAATGGCAACAATTCTGGCTGGCCGCACGCGCGCCGCCTGCACCATCAACGCTGGCAGCGAAGCGATCAATCGGGATCATCGTTGGTCGCCAACCATGCCCGGATTGTTTGTTCGGCTTTCGCCAGTCTTGCCGCCTGCTCGGATGGCGTTGGCTTCGGCACGAACTCGTTCTGGTAGGGTGACGCGACCAGGTCCAGCGGGAATTGCTCCTGGATCTGTGTCTCCGGCGTCATCTCAGATGCAAAGCCGTTGTTGGGCAGACGACGGATGGCCTCGTATTGCGCGAGGAACCAGGGTGCCAATTTGGCGCCGAACTCCTGTTCCATCGCGTTCCGATAGCGCACGTAATCCTTCGCTCCGTTCTCGATAGTGCGCCACGCGACCTCGAACAGCGCATGCAATAGACGATCAGAGGGAACAAGCTCCTCTGGCTGGTTGCCTTCAGAAGGGCTGTCTTGTGGATCTGACATGACAGCGCCCTTCGCTACTTCAGTGCAGACGCAAAGGCGTCTCGGCGCTGCTTCAACAATCGTGCCTTTTCCCCCAGGGCCACGGCCTCGCGAAGTCGCTTCTCTGCCTTGGCTGCGCGGGCGCCGGCCTGCCATTCGGCATCGGCTGTCCGCCAATCGGCCAGCGCTTGCCGACGCGATGCGGCGGTTTCCTGAGAAGAGGGCAGGCGGTATTCGCCGCCGGTGATGCTGGCCGCAGTGAAGGCCTCCACCCGTTCAATAAGCCCTTCATACAGCGCCGCCAGATCCGTTCGCGGCAGGGCTGCGAGGGCCAAGCTGGCGACAAAGGCGCTGGCTTGGGCATCGGCACCCACGGGCGGGCTGGTGAGGATGGGGCCAAGGGCGAGGGTGCGCCCATCCTCCCCGATATGGCGCGTGGCCAGCGTGATTTGGGGCGTGTCTCCTGCGGTGATCAGCATGATCGGGGCAGGTATGGCGCGATGGATGATCTCGATCAGCCGGGCCTTGGCCGCGCCATTGGGCGTGAGTGCCAGGATATTGATGGCTGGCACGGTTGGCGGATTGGCGGCAATCGCGATGGTTGGCGTGGACAGTTCAGCCAGCCAATCGAGGCGGGCGATGCCTTCATCCACCAGCTTGGCATCGGCCCTACGGCTTGCCCCATGATCGATCAGCACCGTCTTGGCGATGCGGCGGTCCACCCGCGCTTCTGGTGGCAGGCCAAAAGCATTGATGATCGAGGCAGCCAGGTCTGTGGCCATGGCCAATCAGGTGTCGCGATGTTGGGGTGGTGGCAGGATGGCCAGCCAGGCGACCACTTCCCAATCATCCAGGTCGCCGCCGCCGGCCACGCCAGCGCCGCCGCGGCTGAACAGGGCATCGATGGCGCGTTCCTCGGCCTTGCCCCCGACAGCAGCCAGCGCGCGTTCCAGCAGGTTGGTCCAGGTGCCCATGCGATCGCCATTGTGGGTTGCCCGGTCAAAACGCGCCCAGGCTTCCTGAACCGTTGCTTCGGGCAGGGATGCAGCCAGGCGCAGCAGATCCAGCGACTTCTTGGGGTTGGTGTGGGGCACCGCCACCGTTTCGTTCATGCCGATATAGACCAGCGCGTGCGGGCGCAGCGGATCGGCCGGATCGAGCGTTGCCAGGGCTGCATCCGTTTCGGCGCGCAGGATGAACAGGGCGCCAGGCGGGAAATCATCAGACGCCGGGATGGGGGCGTAGATGCCGGGAATGGTGGGCGCCTCCCGCAGCTGCTCCGGTAGCTGCGTGAAATCCATGCGCAAGTCGTTCAGCGTCATGTCGGTGATGGAAACGCCGCTGTTCAGATCCTCCAGATCGATGGCGCGCGATTGCAGGGCTTCAAGCTGGCGGCGGCGATAATCGAGATCGTTCATGCGGTCGCCAGGCTCGACCTCGATGATGTTTTCTTCGCCTGTAGCCGAAACATCGAGCAGCTTCATGCGGCCGGAAACAGTCTTCTGCAGGCCGATGTAGGCGTCCAGGTCCATGTTGGGCCAGAAGTTGACCAACTGCACCGCTGCGTTGCGGGAGCCAAGACGATCGACACGCCCGAAGCGCTGCACGATGCGAACCGGGTTCCAGTGAATGTCGTAATTCACCACGGTATCGCAATCCTGCAGGTTTTGGCCTTCGCTGATGCAATCAGTGGCGATGACGATATCGATCTGTCGGTCCGCCCGGCCGCCGCGGGAGCCAGGCGAGAAGGCATCCAGCAAGCTGGCCAGATCTGTGGCCACGCCTGGAACGTTCGTCTTGTTGGCGCCCGAACCTGTCACCAGGGCTAACTGGCCGGGATATTCCACCGCAAGGGCGTCGTAGAGATAGCGGGCAGTATCGGCAAAGGCGGTGAAGATCAGCAGCTTGCCATTGCCTGGGTTGAACGGCTCCCGCCGCTTTTGGGCAATATGCTCCTTCAGCTTGGCCAGCTTGGCGTCGCGCTCGGCTGTAATCATGTTTGCCTTGGCCAGCAGCGATTTCAGCCGTTGGCGATCGTGATGTAGGTCCTGCAGCCAACGCGGCAGGTCTGCATCGGCGAGAAGCAACTTCACCCGCTTGCCAATGCCCAGCTCGTCCACCAGCGGATCGTCGTCGCCCAGATCCTCGATGCTGGGGGCCTCGAACGACTCATCATGCGCTTCAATGCGCTGGATCAGGGTTTCCACTTCAGCCAGCTGGCGCGCAATGGTCAGCGCGAATGCATGAACCGAAGACTCCATGCGCTTGAGCAAATTCACCCGCATGAGGCCAACCAGGCTTTCTTCACGGTCGGACTGTAGGAAGGTGCCCTTGCCGGTGA
>JBIPOH010000435.1:0-2905 GCA_044379435.1 Novosphingobium sp. | reverse complement strand
GGGCTGCGCAACGTCAGGCGCGTTTGCGGACTTCGACTTCGAGGAACTGCGGCGCGCTGGTGCTGATCATGCGGGCGGCGGCAGCGAGGGCATAGGGGCTCGCGCGGTAGCGCGTGACGAGGCCGCCTGCGCCATCGCTGACCAGCGGGATTTCGAACTCGACACCGATGCTGGCATCTTCCGAGCGTGAGACGGTGACCACGGCGAGCTGACCTGCCCCCAGATCGAGCACGAGGCTGGTGCCGATGGGGACGCCGACCAGCCCTTCGATCCGCGCGCCCGTGGCCGAGAGATTGCGCAGCAGCGCCTCGTAGCGGTGGTCTTCATGGATCACGCCGATGCGGCGATAGACCGAGCGGCGTTCCGGGCGGTGGCGCTGCGGGCCATCGGGCGGAATGTGGAGCTGGCCGCCCGCCATGCGTTGAAGCACGACCGCCTGATCGAGCGGCGGCGAATAGAGGAAGCCCTGAATGAGCCGCGCGCCCTTGGCGCAGACCACATCGCGCTGATCGAACGCCTCGACGCCCTCCACCGTGGTTTCCATGCCGAGCGCATCGGCAAGCCCGATGATCGCGGCGATGATCTTGGCGCTGTTCTGATCGCTGAGCGTGCAGCTTTCGACGAAGCTGCGATCGACCTTCAGTTTGTCGAACGGGGCGGCGCGCAGATAGCTGAGCGAGGAATAGCCGGTGCCGAAATCATCGAGCGCGAGGCGCACGCCCAGCAGCTTGAGCGCCTTGAACGCGGCATCGGTGGCATCGCCATCGCCCATGAACACGGATTCGGTGAGTTCCAGCTCCAGCCGGTCGGGATCGAGGCCGGTTTCGCCCAGCACATCGGCGACCACGCCGGGGAAATCGGCGTGCGCGAACTGCACGGCGGAGACATTGACCGCGATGCGCAAGGGATGCGGCCACGCGGCGGCATCGTGCGCGGCCTGGCGCAGACCCCACGCGCCGAGCTGCAGGATCATGCCCGTATCTTCGGCAACCGGGATGAACACCGCAGGCGAGATGGGACCGCGCTGGGGGTGTTCCCAACGCATCAGCGCCTCGAACCCGACCACAGCATGGTCTTCGGTGCGCACGACTGGCTGATAGACCATCGAAAGCTGCGGGGTTTCCCAGCTATCCACAGCGCCATCGACCGAGGCGAGCGCTTCGCGCAGCGCTTCTTCGAGCAGGCGGCGTTCTTCCTTCTCGTCCTTGAGATCGGACGAATAGAAACGGAACTGGCCGCGCCCGCCATGCTTGGCGGCATAGAGCGCAAGATCGGCGGCGCGCACGATCTCCTCGCGCTCGGTGCCATCGAACGGGGCGATGGCCATGCCCAGCGAGACGCCGATAACGACGTGGTTGTCGTCGATGGTGTAGGGCTGCGAGACGACGCCGATGATCTTGTCGGCCAGCTCGCCGAGCTTGCCGCGATCTTCCTGATCGGCGAGCAGGATCTGAAACTCGTCACCGCCCAGCCGCCCGATCTCACCCGCCGCGCCGACCACACGGGTGAGGCGCTGGGCCACCTGGCGCAGCAGTTCATCGCCCGCCGGGTGCCCGAGCGTATCGTTGACCTGCTTGAACCGATCCAGATCGAGCATCATCAGCGTGGCGGGGCGCATCGTGCCCTTGAACGCGGCGAGCACCTGATCGAAGCGGCGGGTAATACGGTGGCGATTGGCAAGACCGGTGAGCGAATCGAATTCCGCCAGCCGCGAATCCTCGATCCGGCGCTGGTATTCGGTGGTGATATCGCGCGCGCTGCCCCGGTAGCCATGGAACGCGCCATCGGAGCCGGCCTTGGCCACATCGATCTTGGGCTGGCCCGAAAGCGCCCACCATGCGGGCCGCGCGCCGGGGCCACAGCGCGTGGGCACAAGGCGCACGGTGACATCGCTGAGCCGCGCATGGGAGGCGAGCTGGAACTGCAGCGGGCGATCCGAGCGTTCGCCAGGGTTTTCCGGATCGGTCTCGAACAGGCTGGTAAATAGCTGGCCGATCAGCGCTTCGGCGGCCACACCAAAGCGTTCGCAGGCGGCAGGTGAGATGTAGGTAAGGTGGCCAGCGGCATCGGTGGCCCAGAACCAGCCCGAATGGCCGCGCTCGATATCCTCGAACACGGCCAGCCGCAGCGCTGCATCGTCGTCAGAGACAGGCGAATGCCGCGGCTGGGCACCTTTCCAGTCACTGGACCATGTCTTGAGCAGATTCTTCACCGGACGGAGCAAGCCTTTTGGAGGAAAGGACCGTTTCGGATTCCATCTTACGCGCTGGTTGGTTACTTTCGTCCTAAGTGGAGTGTTAATGAGAATGATGACGGCTCTAGCCCAAAGTGTGCCCCTCGCCCTGCCCTCCACGCCGCTTACGGCGGCATCGGATCTGTTTGCACTGATTGCCGCGCTCGACATGGCAGGGATCACCGCGGTTGCCGCACTCGATCCAGCAGGCATCGCGGTGAACGCGCTGAGCGGCGCGCTGCTGGCAGCGCGGATGCGGCAGACGCTCGTGACCATGGCGTTCTTTGCGGTGGTGACGGGTGTTGGCGGCGGCACGGTGCGCGACCTGCTGATCGGGGCACCGGTATTCTGGGTGTACAACGGCTGGACCGCGCCTGTCTGCCTTGGTGCCGCGCTGTTCGTGTGGTTCAGCCCGGCGCAGTGGTGGCGAGGAGAGGGCACGAAAGTGATCGAGTGGGCCGATGCGGCGGGGCTTGGCGCCTATGCCGTGCTGGGCACCGCCAAGGCACTGGCGATGGGCGTGGCGCCGGTGCCCGCCGCGCTGATGGGGGTGATCACCGGCTGCGTGGGCGGGGTGATCCGCGACGTGATTGCGGGGCGGCCTTCGATCATCATGCGGCCAGAACTGTACGTCACGGCGGCCGCGCTGGCTGCGGCGATCTGCGCGGGCGG
>JBIPOH010000434.1:0-2910 GCA_044379435.1 Novosphingobium sp. | reverse complement strand
ACCCTTCCGTTGCGGCCGGCCGCAGCGGGATCACCATGTAGCGGGTTTCCGCATTGGTTTCCCACACGCGGATGGCAACGTCGCTGGGCAGCTCAAGGCCCAGTTCGCGCAGCACGGGGCGCGGTTCGCGGACCACGCGGGCGCGGTATTCGGGGCTCTTGTACCAGTCCGTCGGCAGACCGATCACCGGCCATGCGGTGCACGAGCATTGCGTGCACACGATCACGTTGTGGCGATCGGGCGTATCTTCCAGCGCGACGATGTATTCGCCTTGCGGACCTTCATATCCCAGCTCTGCGCAAGCTGCGGTGCCGTCATCCAGCAGCCGCGCCCGGAAGGCGGGATCAGTCCATGCGCGGGCAACCACGCGTGCGCCGTTTTCGGGCTTCCATTCCTCCACGGCGAGCTGGACCATGTAGTTGAACGTTTCAGCAGCCAGCAGGCCCTTGTCGATCAAAGCCTGCTTTACGGCTGCCGCGCGCGCCGCAATCGGTGCCGGTGCTTGCTGGCTCATGCTTCGTCTCCTTCCAGATAGCTGTCCCATAGATCGACCACGACCGAGTCCTTTTCGCCGCCCTCGGCGCCCCAAAGCTCGCGCGCTGCAAACTCCACGTGATAGGTGTGTTCCTTGCGAATTTCGCCGCCATGCGCGGACGTGTCGGGGAACGTGAACTTGGGCGCCACGCGCAGCACGACGCCTGATTTGCCGCGGCAGAACCCCGGCGCACGGGTGTGGCCTTTGGCGCTGTACTGCCGCACACGCACCTGCTGGCCGACATGGAAGCGCGCCTCGGGCTGCGGCTTCAGATTCGCCAGCGGCTCGGCGGCATTCGGCAATGCCAGCGGAAACCGGCCGCCCGCGCGCTGTTCGAGATCAGACAGATCGAGGACGCCATGTTCGACCAGCAGCGTCGTAATGCCGGTGAGCATCCGCTCGTAATAGTGAGCGGAAAGGTAGTGCGCTGGCGCCATGCGCTCCACCGAATGCCGGTATTGATCGGTGTTGAGGCCGGGTGCCGCCGCAAACGAGATCATCATCACACCGAACGTGGTTTCCTGCCACTGTTCGTGGAACACGGGCTCATCGGCTTCGCGCACAACGGGCCCAAAGCCGTACATCCCCCCAAGATCATGAATGCCGCGCATGGAACTTACTCCTCAGGTTGAACCTGGATGATCATTCGGAAAAGTTTGGACGCCGCAAATGCCAGTCGGTCGCACTCTGATAGGCCCACCCGGCGCGAAAAAGCTCGGTTTCGCCAAAATGCGCCGCGACGAACTGAAAGCCGATGGGCGCACCGGCCTCGGTAAAGCCGCCGGGCAGCGTGATGGTAGGATGGCCGGAAAGATCGAAAGGGGCGGTATAGCCCATGATGCCGGTTTCGGTTTCGGGGCTGCCCGCCAACCGGGTCATCTCGTCCGGCGTGAGCGCGCAGGGTGCCGTCACAGGGGCGAGGACGAGATCGACTTCGCGGAAGATCGTGTTGATGCGTCCGCGCAAGTCCGCGCGCCGTGTCAGGCGCCGCTGGTGGTCCATGGCGTTCGTCTGCCTGCCCAGATCGATCAGGCCCGCCAGCGCCGGGCCGTATTCCTCGCGCCGTGCGGGGAAGGTTGTCTCGTGGGCGATGGCGGTCTCTACCGCGCACAGCGGCGCCCAGTCCCTTGCCGCCTGATCGGTATCGGGAAACTGGACGGGAACGACCGTGCCGCCCAGCTGCGGAACGAGTGCCAGAACCCCTTCCAGCGCGCGGCGCGTGTCGGCGTCAACCCGGTCGATTGCCCAGGCCCGGTCAATCCCGATCCGCAGGCCTTCAAGCCCTTTCGTCATGAGCGCGAGATAGTCGGGAACCGTCCGCTGGCTGGCGGTGGGATCAAGCGGATCGGCGCCCGCGATCGCAAAGAGGATCGCTGCCGCATCCGCCGCGCTGCGGGCCATCGGACCAATGTGGTCCATCGAGCCGGCCAGTTCCATCGCGCCAGCCCGGCTGACGCGGCCCCAGGTCGGCTTCAGGCCGGTTATGCCGTTGGCCGCCGAAGGAAAGCGGATCGATCCGCCTGTATCCGTCCCCAGCGCGCCGAAGCAGAGGCCGGCCGCGGTCGCGACGCCGGACCCGCTCGACGAGACTCCCGGCCAAAGCGCGCTATCCCAGGGATTGAGCGGCGGGGCGACATCGGGGTGATGCTGCGCAAAGGCGCCTTCGGTCTGCTGCAGTTTCCCGAGGATGACAGCGCCGGCCGCGCGCAGCCTTTGCAAGGCCGTCGCATCCGTACCGGCGAGAAAGCCGCGGTTGATCGGCATGCCGTGAGTCGTCGGCGCATCTACCGTGCAGAACAGGTCCTTGATAGCCAGCGGTACGCCGTGCAGGGCGCCCCGGATCAGCCCCTTACCGATCTCCTCATCGGCGCACGCGGCCTCGGCCAGGGCGCGCTCGTGCATCACGGTCACAAATGCTCGCGTCCGGCCGGCAAGGCTGTCGATCCGGTCAAGCAGCGCGCGCGTCACGTCGACCGACGAAAGTTCGCGGGCCTGGATCCTTTGAGCAATCTCTACCAGTCCGAGCCAATGGATGTCTGTCATTGCGATACTCACTTTCCAGAGAGAGACTGGCCTGCCCCAGCGCGCGGCTCGCCGCTGGTCATCAGGCTGGGGATCGGATCGAACGCCAGATTAGCGGGCAGCGCTCCATCGAACCACTCCATTTCAACCAGGCAGCTATGCGCGGTCGGCCCCTGTCCCAGCGAGGAGGTGCCGACATCTCGCGTCAGGACATTGGGGTTGCCGTGAACTTCCAGCGGCTGGTCCTCGTCCGTCCGTGCCGCCCAATACTAGGGTCAGGACCTATTAACCGCGCCTTCGAGGCGCTGGAATGGCAAACATATCGGGCGGATGCTTGCGCAGGGAAGGCTGGT
>JBIPOH010000433.1:0-2914 GCA_044379435.1 Novosphingobium sp. | reverse complement strand
GTGCGCACCGCCGCAGCGCAAGCCGCCGGCAAGTTCGACGATGAAATCGTGCCGATGACCGCGACGATGGCGATGGTCAACAAGGAAACCAAGGAGGTCACCACCCACGAGATCACGCTGTCCAAGGATGAAGGCAATCGCCCGGAAACCACGCTGGAAAGCCTGAAGGGCCTGAAGCCGGTGATCGAAGGCGGCGTCATCACCGCCGGCAACGCCAGCCAGCTTTCCGATGGTGCCTCGGCCAGCGTGCTGATGGAAGCCAAGGAAGCTGCCCGCCGCGGCCTCACCCCGCTGGGTGCCTATCGCGGCATGGCGGTGGCCGGGCTTGAGCCCGACGAAATGGGCATCGGCCCGATCTATGCCATCCCCAAGCTTTTGAAGGCCAACGGCCTGACCATGAACGACATCGGCTTGTGGGAACTGAACGAAGCCTTTGCCGTGCAGGTGATCCACTGCGCCGACGTGCTGGGCATCGATCCTGAACTGCTCAACGTCAACGGCGGCTCGATCTCGATCGGCCACCCCTATGGCATGACCGGCGCCCGCTGCACCGGCCACGCCCTGATCGAAGGCAAGCGCCGCGGTGCGAAATATGTGGTCGTCACCATGTGTGTGGGCGGCGGCATGGGCGCAGCCGGCCTGTTTGAAGTCTACTGAGGCAGCCTATCCTCCCCTCCCGCTCGCGGGAGGGGTTGGAACAGGATCAAGCCCGGCATGAGCGGGTTTGCGCTGTTATTGTGTGAACCTGATTCGCCTTTCACCGCCATTTGCGCCATAGGCCGCGCATGACCATTGAATCGCTCCCTGCGCCGCTGGCCCAGGCAATCGCAGCTCGCGGCTACGAAGAACTCACCCCCGTCCAATCCGCCGTGATCGCCGATGAAGCCCGCGGCCGGGATTTGCTGGTTTCTGCCCAGACCGGTTCGGGCAAGACCGTCGCCTTCGGCCTCGCCATGGCCGAAAATCTACTGGTGGGCGGCGAAAGCCTGCCCGCGCCGGCCCGCCCGCTGGCGCTGGTGATCGCACCGACGCGCGAACTGGCGCTGCAGGTCGCCAAGGAACTGGCCTGGCTTTATGCCCCCGCCCGCGGCCGCATTGCCACTTGCGTGGGCGGCATGAACCAGCAGGTCGAACGGCGCTCGCTGTCGGCTGGCACGCACATCGTCGTCGGCACGCCGGGCCGCCTGCGCGATCACCTCGAACGCGGCGGGCTGATGCTCGACAACTGCAAGGTCGTCGTGCTCGATGAAGCCGATGAGATGCTCGACATGGGCTTCCGCGAGGATCTGGAAGAAATTCTGGATGCGGCCCCCCCGGAGCGCCGCACCCTGATGTTTTCGGCGACCATGCCCAAGGGCATCGCCGAACTGGCCCGCGATTATCAGAAGGACGCGCTGCGCCTTGCCACCACTGGCCGCGCCAGCGCCCACACCGATATCGCCTATCAATGCGTTGCCACCGCGCCTGCCGATATCGAAGCCGCCGTGGTCAACCTGCTGCGTTTCCACGAACCGCCGACCGCATTGCTGTTCTGTGCCACGCGCGACAATGTTCGCCGCCTGCACGCCAGCCTGACCGAGCGCGGCTTTGCCGCCGTCGCGCTGTCGGGGGAGCATAGCCAGTCCGAACGCAACCAGGCGCTGCAGGCGCTGCGCGACCGTCGCGCGCGGCTTTGCGTGGCCACCGATGTGGCCGCGCGCGGCATCGATCTGCCCGGGCTTAGCCTCGTGATCCACGTTGAAGTGCCGCGCGACGCCGAAACATTGCAGCACCGTTCCGGCCGCACCGGCCGTGCTGGCGCCAAGGGCACCGCCGTGCTGATCGTGCCCTATCCCGCCCGTCGCCGGGTGGAGCGCATGTTGCAAGGGGCCGGCGTGAAGGCCGAATGGACCCCGGTGCCGACACTGGAAGCTATCGCCGTACAGGACCGCACGCGCCTGCTGGAAAACATCGGCGAAGGCATTGGCGCACTGGATGATGAGGACAAGCGCCTGGGCGAGGAGCTACTGACCCGCCACGGTGTCGACGAGATTGCCGCCGCACTGGTGCGCATGCACCGTGCCCGCCTGCCGCAGGCCGAAGAGCTGGTTGACGCCGGCCCCGCCCCGCGCGCCGAGCGCCGCGATACCCGTCAAGGCAACGACGCGGGCCGCAGCAATGATGGGGGTGGGGATCGCGGCGGCGAAGGCGTGTGGTTCCGGCTCGATGTGGGCCGCCGTGACAATGCCGATCCGCGCTGGATCATCCCGCTGCTCTGCCGGCGTGGGGGTGTGACCAAGCCTGATATCGGCGCCATCCGCATCTTCCCCGGCGAAACCATGGTGGAAATCGCACCTGACATGGCGGAACGCTTTGTGGTCGCACTGAAGCGCCACGCCACCCGCAAGGGCAACAGCGCTGAAGACCAGATCGATATCAGCCCGGCCGGCGGCCCGCCCCAAGAACGCTCTGCGCAGCGCCCGCCGCAGCAGCGCACCTTGTCAGCGCGACCGTCGCACCCCGGTGGTGCTGGCCCCCGGTCCGGCCCCGGAGCTGGCCCCAGAACGGGGCCGCGCCCGCCGAACAAGCCGCCTTATCGCGGACGGGGCTGAAGCATCGGTGCATAATCCAGTCGGGCACTGCCGGTGGCGGTGACCGGCAGGTAGATGCCCTGGCCCAGCACCACCGCCTTGCCGTGGTGTACCTCGTCCAGACGCATGGCGAGGCGGAATTCGCCGATCTTCACTTCGGCCAGCGCCCGATCGATCTTGCGCAGCAGCTTGGTGTAATCGCGCGTGAAATCCTGAGTCAGCGCTTCTTCCAGCGCAGCCTTCACCTCGGCGGATTGTGCAACTGCCACCAGCAGCGGCAACTGCACATCATCACCGGGTTGGGCGGCGAGCGCCAGATCACGCACCAGCATCCGCTCGCTGTC
>JBIPOH010000432.1:0-2920 GCA_044379435.1 Novosphingobium sp. | reverse complement strand
ATGCCGATAAATCGCGCGTTCGTGGCTGAACGCCTTGAAGCCGAAGTAGCCGTGATAGCTGCCGCTGCCGCTGTGGTTCACACCGCCGAAGGGCAGGTGGTTTTCAAGGTAGTGCGAGAACACGCCGTTGATGGTCATGCCGCCCGATGAGGTGCGGCTGATCACCTTCTCGATGTTCGCCTCGTCGTCCGAGTAGATGTAGAGCGCCAGCGGCTTGTCGCGTTCGGCGATGTAATCGATCGCCTGATCGATGCTCTCATAGTTCATCACCGGCAGGACGGGGGCGAAGATTTCCTCCTGCAGGATCTTCATCTGCGGGGTGACGCCGGTCAGCAGGGTGGGGTGGATGGTGAGATCGCTTTCGTCCATCGTGCCGCCGACAGCGACGGTCGCGCCTTGAGCCACGGCATCGTCGAACAGTGCCTTCACGCGGTTGAAGTTCGCCTGATTGACGATCTGGGCAATGCTTTCCTTCTTGATTGCGCCGCTCTCGTCATAAAGGTTCTTGGCGACATTGGTCTTGAAGCCTTCGACCAGCCGGGCCTGCTGTTCCTCGCGCACGAAGACATAGTCCGGCGAAATGCAGGCCTGCCCGCCGTTGAACTGCTTGGCCCCGGCAAGCTGCGCTGCGACCTTGTCGATATCCGCGCCGGAATCGAGGATGACGGGGGACTTGCCGCCGAGTTCGAGCGTGACGCTGGCGAGGTGCCTGGCGGCAGCGGCCATGACGATCTTGCCGACGCGGGTGCTGCCGGTGAAGAAGATATGGTTGAACGGCAGTTCGAGCAGCGCGGTGGCGACGCTGACATCGCCTTCCACCAGCGCGACTTCGCTTTCATCGAAGGCCTGCGCGATGATGCTGGCGGCGACCTTGGCGGTGGCGGTGCACAGATCGGTTAGCTTGACCACGGCGGTGTTGCCCGCCGCAACAGCAGCGGCGAGCGGCCCGAGCGCGAGGCCGAGCGGGAAGTTCCACGGGCCCAGGATCAGGCAAACGCCGCGCGCTTCATAGCGGATCTGCGCGCGGTCAGCCGGATTGAGCGAGGGGGTGACTTCGGTGGGCGCCATCCACGCATCGAGATTGTCGATATTACGCTGAATATTGGCGGTGACGTTGAGCACTTCGGTAACGCGGATCTCGCCCTCGGGCTTGCGCGTATCTTCGAGCACGGCAGCGACGATTGCATCGGCATGGGCCTCGACCGCGGCCTTGAGGCCAGCCAGCTTGGCCTTGCGCACCTCGGCGCTGGAGGCCTTCACGTTCCACTGGTTCGCCTGCTGAAGTTCGAAGATGCGGAGGAGGTCGGCTGCGGTTGGATTCGTCATGGTCGGTGGTGCCTGCGCTTGCTGGGGGCCGATGCGGCCGGGTTTGGAGTCCCGAATGCTGTAGCCCAGCCGTCCCGTCAATGTAAGGTGACCTAACGGATCGCGCTGTGCAACTTTGTGGGGCTGAGGCTTCGCGCAAAAGTGCTTTGAAGGCTTCCTCCCGGTTCTATACGGGCGTTCTATCGCCTCGCGCGCGGCAGCGCTTGTGAAGGCAGATCGTCAGGGTTTTGAAGCGCAGTGAATTATCGCCATTCCTTCCACGCCGGCAACAGCGCCGATGTCGTGAAGCACAGCCTGCTGATCGCCCTCGTGCGGGCCTTGCAGATCAAGGACAGCGCGCTGACCCTGATCGATACCCATGCCGGCTGCGGGCTCTATGATCTGAACGGCGCGGAAGCCGGGCGAACCGGTGAGGCCGCGCAGGGCGTGCTCAAGGCCTTTGCCGACCCCAACCCCTTGCTGGACGACTACCGCGCCGCGGTTCAGGCGGTGAATGCGGGGCCGGCCGGGACGGGGGCGGGGCCGCAGCTCTATCCCGGCTCGCCGCAGATTCTGGCGCAGTTGCTGCGCCCGCAGGATTTCCTGATCCTCAACGAAAAACATCCCGAGGACGCGTATGCCCTGCGCGGGGCGATGCGCGGTACACCTGCTGCGGTGCATGAGCGTGACGCCTATGAGCTGTGGCTGGCGATGCTGCCGCCCCGATCCCCGCGCGGCGTGGTTGTGGTCGACCCGCCCTACGAGCAGACCGATGAACGCGCCCGGATCACGGCAACGCTCGCTGCCGCGCACCGCAAATGGGCGCATGGTGTGACGGTGATCTGGTATCCGCTGAAAGACCGCAGCGTGCATGTGCGGTGGAAGGAACAGCTTCGGCGGCTCGGCATCCCGAAGTTTCTGGTGGTGGAGCATTGGCTCTACGACGCCGATCAGCCCGGCATCTACAACGGCGCGGGCCTGTTTATCGTCAATCCGCCCTATGCCTTCACGGAAGGGCTTCTGCCGCTGCTGGAAGCCCTGCGCGCCGCGCTGGCGCCTGAAGGGCATAAGGGCGAGATCACGGCGGCGTGGTTGGGCGGCTAAAACGCCCCCTCATTGCCCCCTTCTTCCTAGCTCATCGACCATCCATGGCTTGCCACCAGCGATTGACCGGTCAGCGCGTTGCTGGGGAAGCTTGCGAAGAACAGCGCGAGCTGCGCCACATCGTCCACGGTGGTGAACTCGCCGTCCACCGTCTGGCCGAGCATGACCTTCTTGACCACGTCTTCCTCGCTGATGCCAAGCTCCCTGGCTTGCTCGGGGATCTGTTTGTCCACCAGCGGGGTGCGCACGAAGCCGGGGCAGATCACGTTGGTGCGCACGCCCTTGGGGCCGCCTTCCTTGGCCACGGTGCGGGCAAGGCCCATCAGGCCGTGCTTGGCAGTGACGTAGGCGCTCTTCAAGGGGCTGGCGAGTTTCGAGTGGACCGAACCCATGTAGAGGATCGCGCCTGACCCTTGCGCGTACATGTGCGGGATCACGGCCTTGGTGGTAAGGAATGCGCCATCGAGGTGGATCGCCAGCATCTTCTTCCAGTCGGCGAAAGCGAACTGCT
>JBIPOH010000138.1:0-8336 GCA_044379435.1 Novosphingobium sp. | reverse complement strand
TCTGGCGCGCATGGGCCATTCGGTGATGCTGCTCGACCGCGCAGGCCGCATCAAGCCTTGCGGCGGCGCGGTCCCTCCGCGCCTGATGGAAGAATTCGCCATCCCCGAAAGCCTGCTCGTCGCCCGGGCCCGCAGCGCGCGCATGGTCGCGCCGTCAGACCGCGCGGTCGATATGCCGGTGGGCGAGATCGGCTATGTCGGCATGGTCGATCGCGATGTGTTCGATGAATGGCTGAGGAATCGCGCCACGCAAGTGGGGGCCGAGCGCCGCACCGGCACGTTCGAGCGGATCGAGCGCGACGGGGCTGAAGGCGCGGTGGTGGTCTACCGCGAAAGCCGCACCGGGCCGGAGCAGCGCGTGCGCGCGCGGCTCATCGTTGGGGCCGACGGCGCGCGTTCGGGCGTGGCCCGCGATAGCCTGCCCGATGGCGAGAACGTGAAATGCGTGTTTGCCTATCACGAGATCATCAAGTCCCCCGCCTCCACGCCGCAGGGCTTCGATGGCTCGCGCTGCGATGTGATCTATCAGGGCCGCGTCTCGCCCGATTTCTATGGCTGGGTGTTCCCGCACGGCGAAACCGCCAGCATCGGGGTCGGCAGCGCGAACAAGGGCTTCTCGCTGCGCGGCTCGGTCGCCACGATGCGGCGCGAGATGGGGCTGGATACGTGCGAAACCGTGCGCAGTGAAGGCGCGCCCATTCCCCTGAAGCCCTTGAAGCGGTGGGACAATGGCCGCGATGTGATCGTCTCGGGTGATGCCGCAGGCGTGGTTGCCCCGGCTTCGGGCGAGGGCATCTACTATGCGATGACCTGCGGACGCCATGTTGCCAATGCGGCGCACCAGTTCCTTGCCACGGGCAAGCCGGCAGCGCTGAAGGCCGCGCGTCGCACATTCCTGAAGGAACATGGCCGCGTGTTCTGGATTCTGGGGATCATGCAATACTTCTGGTATTCCACCGACAAGCGGCGCGAACGCTTTGTGGCGATGTGCGCCGATCCCGATGTGCAGCGGCTTACCTGGCAGGCCTACATGAACAAGAAGCTGGTCCGCGCCGATCCCATGGCGCACCTCCGCATCTTTTTTAAGGATACGGCGCATCTCCTTGGTTTGAGGGCAGCACACCGTTGAACAACCCGCTCAGGGATCGCCCTTGGGGGCTGCCGATTGCCATTGCCGCGATTGCGGCCATCGTGGTCGCCGGGGTCGGCGGCACGATGACTGATACGACCGGGTGGTACGAAAGCCTGCGCCTACCCAGCTGGAACCCGCCGCCGCCGGCTTTCGGCATGATCTGGACCGTGGTGTTCGCGCTGATTGCGGCAGCAGGCGTCAGCGCATGGCGCGCCGCGCCCGATAGCCGCTCCGCCGACACGCTCATCGGCCTCTTCGCGATCAACGGCGCGCTCAATGTCACCTGGACCGTGCTGTTTTTCCAGCTGCGCCGCCCGGATTGGGCGGTGGTCGAGCTTGCGGTGCTGTGGGTCTCGATCATCGTGCTGATCGCCGCCTGCGGCCGCTTTTCCCGCAGCGCTGCCTTGCTGCTCCTGCCCTATCTGGCGTGGGTCACGATTGCCGGGGCACTGAACTGGCAGGTGATCCAGCTCAACGGGCCGTTCTGAGGGCCGGGATGCCTGATCTGGCCTCCTTCTTTGCCAGCGGCCATGCCGCCGATCTGGTGCTGGCCGTGCTGGCGATGGAGGCTCTGCTGCTGCGGCGGGCGGGCCGTCCGGCCATCGATGTCGCGCTGCTGCTCCTGCCCGGCGCATGCATGATGCTTGCCCTGCGCGCTGCCCTTGTCGGCGCAGATTGGCCGTGGATCGCGCTGGCGCTGGCCGCCTCTTTTCCGGTTCATCTGGCCGATCTGATGCGGCGGGGCAGGAGGCCTTAGGAGGTTATCCGGCCGGCCTCGCGGAACGAGACCATGGTTCGCCGGGTTTCGTCCCACAAGGCAAGGCGCAAGGTACCGCATGCCTCCAGCGCGGTGAACCGGTTCACGTTGCGCAGGTCCGGATGCTGCTCCAGCACTTCGGGCAGGCGATAGAACGGGATGCTGCTGGCAAGATGATGGATGTGGTGGATGCCGATATAGCCAGTGAACCAGCCCAGTATGCGCGGCAGATCGAGGTGCGAGCTGCCGTGGACCGCCGCATTGTGGAACGACCAATCAGCCTTGCGCTGCCAGTGCGCATCCGGGAACTGGTGCTGCACATAGAACAGCCAGACACCGAGTGAAGCCGCACTCAGCAGCACGGGCAGGAACACCATCGCCGTGACCGTGAAGCCGAACAGATAAAGCAGGGCGGCCAGAAGCAGCCCTGTGGCCAGATTGGTGGCCATGGCGCTGATCCAATAGAGCCAGCCATCCTTCATCAGGCCAACCGGCAGCCGGTGGCGCACCAGAAACAGATAGGCCGGACCAAGGCCCAGCATCACCAGCGGATGGCGATAGAGCCGGTAGCCCAGACGCTGCAGCGGTGTGCGCTCACGGTATTCGCGCACCGTGAGCGTATCGACATCGCCAAAGCCGCGCGCATCGAGATTGCCGGTTGTCGCATGGTGCAGCGCGTGGGCACGGCGCCAGCAATCATAGGGTGTGAGGGTGAGTACGCCCAGCACCCGGCCGATCCAGTCGTTGATCGCGCGGCTGCGCAGAAACGAGCCATGGCCGCAATCATGCTGGATGATAAACAGCCGCAGGAGAAACAGGCCGGCCAGCGGTGTTGCCGCGAGTGCCAGAAAATAGCCTGCCTTCACGGCCATCGCGATCAGCCCGAACAAGGTCACGAAGGGGAGCAGCGTGATCGCCAGTTCGCGCCCGCTTCTGACCGGCTGCGGACTGCGGAACGCCTGCAGATCGCGCGCCAGCTGCTTGAGGTCAATCGTTGCAGTCGCAGTCATTTCGAAGCTGTCGATGCGGGGTTTCACGAGTTCGATGGTGTTCACATGCAAATCGCTAAATACTTCCGCAGCGTTTGTCACGCCGGTTTGAAGGGCATCCGCAATTGGTCAACAAGCGGCAGCTTCCCTGGCTTGGCGGGCTGGATTTGCCCTCTGCCGTGTGCCGCCAAACGGGCCCGTCCCACGCTGCGCCGCGCAAAAGAAAACCCCCGCGATCCCGTGGGACCGCAGGGGCCAGGTAATCCGCGCCGGTTGCGAGCGCGGGGGTGTTCGTTGTCCTGAAAGATCAGGGCATCTTGGTGGCAGCTGCCGCCGGAGCTGCCGCGGGTGCCGGAGCGGCTGCTGCCGCTGCCGTGACCATCGGTCCGGTCGGCCGCAGGGCCGGGTAGTCCTTGACCATCGAGACGCCGCCCAGAGGCTTGTTCACGCCGCGGTGGCAGGTCGCGCAGTTGACCTTGAGCGGATCACCCATCGGCCCGAGGCGGTGCTTGGGGAATACGCTCGCCAGCGGGGTGATGTAGTTCCCGTTGATGTCGCGCACCATCCGGTAGCCGTACCAGGCACCAACACGCTTGGGCGTGCTCATGTTCCAGGCCTGGAACGAACCTGCGTTGTGGCAGAACGCGCAGTTCACGCCCAGCGCACTCGAGGTATGCATCATCAGGCTGTACGTGCCCTCGGTTTCCATCGTCGAGGTCGTGGCCAGCTTTGACGGGTGGCTGTAGTTCGACTGGACCCGGATCGGAGCCGACTCGCCATCCAGCAGGTACTTGGCAAACGCGGTTTCGGGCAGCGACGAATAGGCCGTGCTTTCAACCGGCTTGTTCTGCCCATGCAGGTTGCCGAGGATCGTATCCGGGTTGCCCTTGGCCGGGAGAGCCCAGTTTGCTGCTGGGACTGCCTGACCGCGGTGGCAGGTGTAGCAGGTAACGCCGGTCTGCTTCACGTGCTGTGTCCAGCCCGTGTTGATGTTCCGGGTCATCTGCAGCATCCGCCGCGCAACCTTCTTGGTGTAGACCTCGTCCGAGGCCATGTTGGCCGGGTTGTGGCAATAGTTGCAGCCCTGTTCCGGTGCGATCCACTGCGTGATCGCGGCCATCGTGTAGCTGAACTCGTCCTCCGAGATGTCTCCCAGAACCTGGACGTTCTGGTAGACTTCGCGGGCCGGCTTGCCGCCCGGCTTGGGCGGATCATAGGGCGGGGCGGGAACCTCGCCGATCTTCTTCTTGTCGGAGACGAGCTGGAGCTGGTCCATACCCGTCCCGCGGAAGCCGGTCTGCTGGACCGATTTGGTTTCCAGCTGGCAGGCACCAAGCAGCGCCGCGCCGGCCAGGGCTGCGCCGAGGCGCAGCAGCATGGTTCTGGTCATTGTCCCTTGCTCCCCAATGCCGGATCCACAACCCCGGTATCGGGATAGGACGGCGCGTAGTGGTGCTCCTGAGCCCACAGGTACCAGTTATCGACAACGGTGCCGGTGAGAAGGATGCCGATGCCCCCGGTCAGCGTGGTCAGCACGGCAAACCACCAGGCCCAGCGGTGAATCGATTCCATCGTGGCGTTGAAGCCCATGGTCCAGCGCCAGAACAGAGCGGCGCGCTCCGATGCCGTACCGCGATCGGTGATCTGTTCGATTTCGCGCTCACCGCCATAGCGGCCGACTGCCAGGATGGTTGCGCCGTGCATCGCGAAGAGCAGGGTCGAGCCATAGAGGAAGGCGATCGAGAGAGCGTGGAACGGGTTGTAGAACAGGTTGCCGTAACGGATCGAGAACGCGGCGGTCCAATCGAGGTGCGGGAAGATGCCGAACGGCACCGCCTCGGACCAGCTGCCCATGAACATGGGCCGGATGAAGCCAAGCACGAGGAACAACCAGATCGCCGAAATGAACGCCCAGAACACGTGCGTGCCCATGCCGAGTGCCCGTGCCCGGCGGTATGTCCGGATCGACCACAGCAGAACCGAGACCGTCAGGAGCGAACCGGCGAGGATCCACCAGCCGCCCTTTGCGAGCGGAACGATGGGCGAGAAGCCGTATTCCGGACCCGGCGGCTCAAGGCTGAGCCAGGGCAGCATGCGGACGAACTGGATCGGATCCCAGTTGACCGAAGCCATCATGTTGAGCCCGATGATCTCGAAAGCGGTCAACCCGCACAGGATCGAGAGGAGCCCCGTCCAGCCAAGGTAGATCGGTCCGAGCTGGGCCTGGCCGAAGCGGCCAAAGAGGTGGTTGAACCCTACGGCGGTGCCGCGCGGATCACTGCCGGGCTTCATCCCAATGCCCATTTCCGGGGCATGGCTGAGCTGAACCTGGGTGAAGATATTCTGATAACTAGCCATCGCTTAGTCCTCCCTCACGACCAGATCGGCAGGTTGAGCCACCAATTCCACCATTCCGGCCACCCGCGTGTCCACAGCGGACCGCTGATGATGATGCAGATGGCGCTCCAGAAGCCCGCATTGAGCGCGAGCAGCAGACCAAGGCGGTGGATGCCCAGGGTGCCGATGGAGTAGCCGATCAGATCACGGAAGAAGGTGTCTTCGTATTCCGGCGTCTTGACCGTTTCGCCTTCGGCCGGGTTTACAGCGGAAAGCACCAGCGCGCCGTGCAATGCGAGCGCGAGGCAGGTGGTGAAGAAGAAGCTCACCGCCAGCATGTGCGCCGGATTGTAGTGGAAGTGCAGGTACTGGTAGCCGGTGTTCGACACCCAATCGAGGTGGCTGAAGATCCCGTAGGGGAAGCCGAAGTGCCATGCACCCAGCAGCACCGGACGGATCACCACCAGCGAGACATAGGCGAAGATGGCAAAGCCGAACGCAATCGGCACATGGTATCCCATGCCCAGCTTGCGGCAGATTTCCACTTCGCGCAGCGCCCAAGACGAGAACGACACGATCGCACAGACCGTGATGACCTGCCAGAATCCGCCTTCGCTCAGCGGAGCCAGGCCGAGGCCATATTTGAGATCAGGCGGGGCGATCGAGATCAGCCACGGGTTCCACGTGCCACCTTGCGAGGCACAGTAGAGAATGAGGGCTGTTCCGAGCGAGGCGAAAATCGCCGTGATCACTCCGAAAAACCCGACGTAGAACGGGCCGACCCAAAAATCGAAAAGGTCCCCGCCGATCAACGTGCCTCCGCGCACGCGATACTTTCGCTCGAAACTGAGGAGCGCCATAGCTCTATCCTCCCCCGCCCAAGCTTGGCGGGCACAAGTAATTGAAAATCAACCAGTTACCTCCGGCAGGGCCGGAGGCGGCATGACCACCGATGGTGGGATGCCGCCTCTTGCCTTGCAGGTGGTCAGGGTGCGGCCGCGGCTGCGGCTGCTGCTGCCGGGGCCGCATCGTGCGGGCCGTCGAGCCAGTTGAAGCGAGGCGTGCTGAGCAGGATGAAGTGAATCACGATTGCCAGCACAAACAGGAACGCAGCCATTGCCACGAGGGCTCTGCGCGGATCGAAAATAAGCCAGGTTCTCCACATGGTAATTTTCCTTGTGAATGCGCCGCTTGGGCGCGGTCGTTCAAATTCGGCCTTAAGATGGCCGGGTGGCCCTTATGGCCAGAAGTGTAGGTAGTGACGTTGGATTTCTTACGAAATCCAGGGACGCCACGACCACACAAGCGCGTGGGCAACCACGGCCACGGCGGTGAAGCCGAGGAAGCTGCTCATGAACAGCTTGTGGAATTCCTTGGCTTCTTCGGGGGTCAGGTAGGTTCTGAGCCCAAGGCGATCATCGCTCATTTCTGCATCTCCAGTATTGACGTGCAAAGCGAGAGGCGGCGATCGCCCCCCGGCGATATTCCAACGGCCAAAGCCGAGGGAATGGTGGTGCCCGCAGGGAAGCGGGTGATGGGGTTCGCGCGGCTCATGGAGCCGCGCTGCCAAGCAGGGCGTCGGCAAGCCGGTCAGCGCTGACCAGGCTTTCGCCTTCGCGGCGTGCGGCGGCTTCGGCCGCGTCGCGCAGACGTCTTGCAAAGGAGATTCGGATCAGCACCGGCTGCGCCTCGACCAGCTCGTCGAGCCGGGCCTTGGCCTCGTCGCTCCACGGCAGTTCGCGGTGCGACCTTGCAGGCGTTGCTGGAACGGCATCGAGTTGCGTTGCCAGCGGAAGGATGTGGAACAGCGCATCAAACAGCGCGTTGCACACTTCCTGGATCAGGTAGGTCGCTCCGGAATAGCCCATGAAGGGCGTACCGGGGTGGCGGCGGATCGCCGCACCTGGGAAGCTTGCCGGAATGTAGATGCTTCGCGCGCCGCATTCGGCGAGGTACATCCGCTCGTTATAGCTACCAAACACGATCATCGGCGCGCCGGCCCGGATCGCGTCGCGCACATCCTCGTTCTTCGGCTTCACGCCTGCACTGCGCGAGTAGGCGAAGGCGCAGGGCAGGCCCATGTCCTCTTCGAGGAAATGGCGAATGCCGCGAGTGTAAGTCTCGTTCGCCACGATGCCGAAACTGGCCGTGCCGAAGAAGTCCTGCGTCACCGAGCGCCACAGATCCCACAGCGGCTTGATCGTGGTGTGCTTCTCGCGCGTGATGAACGGTTCGGGATCGAGCCCGAGCGAGGCACCCAGCGCTTCAAGGAAGCGCGTGGTGGAGGTGAGCCCGACCGGCGCCTGAAAATAGGGCCGCTCCAGCACTTCGCACAAGTTGCGGCCAAATTCGCGGTAAAGGCAGACGTTCGCTTCGGCATCCGCCAGCTTGCGGATATCGGCGAGGTGGCAGCCCAGCGGGAACACCATGTTCACCTCGGCGCCGATGCCTTCGATCAGGCGGCGCACTTCGGCAAGGTCCGAGGCCATGTTGAACATGCCGTAGGCCGGGCCGATGATGTTGACCTTGGGCTTGTCGCCTTCCTTGCGCGCCTTGGGGGCGGGCATGGTCTTGGGGCCAAACTCGGTCCACAGCCAGCTGAGCGCGCGGTCCGCCGATTGCCACTGATCCTCGTCGATCGTGCGCGGCAGGAAGCGCTTGATGTTGGTGCCGCCCGGCGTCACGCCGCCGCCGATCATCTCGGCGATCGAGCCGGTGACGACGACCGCTGGCAGATCAGGGTCGAGCGTTTTCCAGGCGCGGCGCATCGCCGCTTCGGTGCCGGTCTTGCCCAGCTCTTCCTCGCCAAGACCCGTCACGACGATGGGCAGTTCATGCGGCGGCAGACCGTCGGTGTAATGGAGCACGGAGGTGACGGGCAGGTTCTCGCAGCCCACCGGGCCATCGATGATCACCTGCAGGCCCTTGACCGCGGTGAACACATAGACGGCGCCCCAATAGCCGCCGGCGCGATCATGATCGATGATGAGCGTCATGCGCGCGCTCCGAAGGTCTGGCTCAGGGCCTTGCCCAGGGTATGGCCGAACAGCAGCACCGAGATCTCGCCAGCAGGCTGATCGGAGGGCGCGCTTGATGTCCGTGCGGACGGTTGGCCCAACGG
>JBIPOH010000431.1:0-2937 GCA_044379435.1 Novosphingobium sp. | reverse complement strand
TCGACAACTCCCAATCGAGCACCGCGATGATGCGCGGCTCGGTCTTGTGGAAGATCACATTGTCGAGCCGGTAATCGCCATGCACCACCGATGATCCATGCTGCGGCGGAATGGTCTGCGGCAGCCATTCGATCAGCCGCTCCATTTCCGGCATCAGCTCGGTTTCGGACAGCTTGTACTGCTTGGTCCAGCGGGCGATCTGGCGCGCGCAGTAATCGGTCGGCTTGCCATAGTCGCCCATCCCGATCTTGTCGGGCTGGTTGAGGTGCAGATCGGCCATGGTGTCGATCAGCGCGTGATAGAGCGCGCGGCGTTCGTCCGGCTCCAGCCCCGGCAGTGCGCCGTTCCACAGTGAGCGGCCATCGGCCATGCTCATCACGAAGAACTTCGATCCGATCACCTCGGGGTCTTCGCACAGGCCATAGGTGCGCGGCACCGGGAAGCCGGTCGGGAACAGCCCGGTCATCGCCGCATATTCGCGGTCGACCGCGTGGGCGCTTGGGAGCAGCTTGCCGAACGGCTGGCGGCGCAGCACGTAGGAGGCACCGGGCGTGTCGATCCGGTAGGTCGGGTTCGACTGGCCGCCTTTGAACTTGGTGTAGCTGATCGGGCCTTCGAAGCCTTCGACGTTGGCTTCAAACCAGCGGGTGAGGCTTGCGAGATCGAGCTGGTCCTTCTCGGTCACTTCGACCGTGCCGACCATTTCTGTGTCGTAATCAATATCCATCAGTCGAACACCACCACGGTGCGCGCGGAATGTCCGGCGCGCATGGTATTGAAGCCTTCGTTCACCTGATCGAGCGTGATGCGCTCGGCGATGATCGTATCGAGATCGAGCAGACCGCGCAGGTAGAAATCAACGAGGCGCGGCAGATCGACGGGGAAATGGTTCATCCCCATCAAGGCGCCCATCAGCTTCTTCCCGCCGAGCAGGTCAAACGCCGAAAGTCCGACTTTGCAATCCAGCGGCATCATACCGAGGATCACGGCTGTCCCGCCGCGCTTGAGCGCTGCCACCGCGAGGTCGGCCGAAGCCTGACGCCCCACCGCTTCGATCCCCCAATCGACCCCGCCGCCGGAGATCGCGATGATCTGCTTGGCGGCGTCTTCGGCAAGGGCATCGACCGTATGGGTGGCGCCCAGCACCTTCGCCAGCTCGCGCTTTTCAGGCAGCGGATCGGCGGCGATGATTTTGCTCGCGCCCGCAATCTTGGCGGCGTTGATGACGGCAAGACCCACCCCGCCGCAGCCGACCACCAGCACGGTTTCGCCCGGCGTCACCTTACAGGCGTTGAAGATCGTCCCCGCACCGGTCGTCACCGCGCAGCCGAGCAGGGCGGCACGGTCGAACGGCATATCCTTGTCGATGGAAACGCAGGCGTGTTCGTGGATCAGCATCTGTTCGCTGAGCGCGGACAGGTTGAGCATCTGGTTGACCGGCGAGCCATCGGCAAAGGCGATGCGCGAGGAATCGCCCTTGGCACGGCGGGTGTCCCCGCCAAGGCACAGCGCCATGCGGCCCGTGACGCAGAATTCGCAGTGCCCGCAGAAGGCCGAGAGGCAGGAGACCACGTGATCGCCGGGCTTCACCGTGCGCACTTCGGAGCCGACAGCGCGGACGATTCCCGCCGCCTCGTGCCCCGGGATTGCCGGCAGGGCGTGGGGGTAATGCCCGTCGATGAAGTGCAGGTCCGAATGGCACAACCCGCAGGCCTTGGTGTCGATCAACACCTCGTGCGGGCCGGGCTCGGCATAGGTGACGTCGGCGATTTTGAGCCCCTCGCCGGGTGCTTCAAGAATGGCGGCTTTTGCCACAAGCAAACTCCGTTCGCCCTGAGCCTGTCGAAGGGCCGTTCTTCCTTCGTAGCTCAGGTTCAAAAAGAAAAACGGTGCTTCGACAAGCTCAGCACGAACGGCAGTTTTAACGTGGTCTCAGCGCGCCTTGATCAGCGCGCCACGCCCATGTCGCCCGAGCTGAAGCTCGCGGTTTCATTGACCACCCGGCCATGATCGCCGCGCAGGGCGTTGGCGGTCGGGCCGGGGATGGGGGCGTGCTTGGCGAACTCCATGTGCGCGATCGAGCGGGCGTGGACTTCGTCCGGCCCGTCGGCAAGGCGCAGGGTGCGCTGGTGGGCATAGGCCGAGGCAAGGCCGTAATCTTCCGACACGCCGCCGCCGCCATGCGCCTGGATCGCATCGTCGATGATCTTCAGCGCCATGTTGGGCGCCTGCACCTTGATCATCGCGATTTCCTGCTTGGCCGACTTGTTGCCGACCTTGTCCATCATGTCCGCCGCTTTGAGGCAGAGCAGACGGGTCATGTCGATATCAATGCGGGCGCGCGCCACGCGCTCTTCCCAGACCGAATGCTTGTAGACCGGTTTGCCGAAGGCTTCGCGCTCCTGCAGGCGGCGGCACATCTTGGCCAGCGCCTCTTCGGCGACGCCGATGGTGCGCATGCAGTGGTGGATGCGGCCCGGCCCGAGGCGCCCTTGCGCGATTTCGAACCCGCGCCCTTCGCCCAGCAGGATGTTTTCCGCCGGCACGCGGACGTTGACCATCTCGACTTCCATGTGGCCGTGCGGCGCATCATCGTAGCCGAACACCGGCAGGTGACGCAGGATGTTCACGCCGGGCGTGTCGATCGGCATCAGGATCTGCGACTGCTGCGCGTGGCGCTGCGCATCGGGATTGGTCTTTCCCATCACGATCGCGATCTTGCAGCGCGGATCGCCGAGGCCCGAAGACCACCACTTGCGGCCGTTGATGACGTAATGATCGCCGTCCCGCTCGATCCGGGTCTCGATGTTGGTGGCGTCGGACGAGGCGGTGTTGGGCTCGGTCATCAGGAAGGCCGAACGGATCTCGCCGTTCATCAGCGGACGCAGCCACTGTTCCTTCTGTTCGCGCGTGCCGTAGCGGTGGAACACTTCCATG